>NZ_JASCON010000059.1:0-32747 GCF_029959585.1 Pseudomonas sp. PS02302 | reverse complement strand
ATGCATCGCCGATGGTAGTGTGGGGTTTCCCCATGTGAGAGTAGGTCATCGTCAAGCGCCTAATACCCAGCACCCCCGCTCAGATCACTCTGGCGGGGGTGTTGTCTTTGCGGCGGGAAAAGTTTGGTCGGGAACCAGGGCGCTGGAAGCAGCTAATCGGCTAGCGGAAGCCTGAAGCCGCGTCGCTGAGGGTGCCCTCACCCTAGCCCTCTCCCGGGGGGAGAGGGGACCAAAGGGCGCGGCGGCGGCGTTGGAGCAGTGCCTGTCAGGCAGATGCTGTTTTAAGTCCGCAAGAGCACAACAGCCCGGCTGCGCCGGGCTGTTGTGTTGGAAGCGCGGCACAGAATCATTGTAGGTTGGGTCGAGCTTGCGAAGCCCAACGTCTTGAGGTCGCCGCAGGCATGACAGGCCTGGAGAAATGGCCACCAGGGCAGGCTCCGATTACTTGTGCAGCTGTCGAGCGTGCGCTGCCGATATAGCGAGTTGGCAAGACTACGCTGGCCGAGATCGACTGCAGCAGCCTGCCAGAGAACCCTCATAGCCACCGGTAACCTGATCGGGAATGATTCTGATCTAGTACATTTTCCTTAACCTTTTCGGTATACAATGCCCAATGGCCTAAGGCCGGTAGGCAAGGGGTGCGAAGCGTCGTACCCCTTTTTTCTTTGCATGACCAACCAAATTTCTAGCGTGGCCCAGGATCCTATCCCTTGAACGTTAGGATCCGCGGACAGGTGCTCAGGTGACGCAAGCGATGAAAGCGCAAGCGAAGGGGATTCGATTTTGATCAAGGTGCTAGTTGTCGACGACCATGATCTTGTTCGTACCGGCATCGTACGGATGCTCGCGGATGTAGCAGGAATCCAGGTCGTCGGCCAGGCAGACAGTGGCGAAAATGCATTGATGCTGGCCCGTGAACTCGAGCCGGATGTCGTCTTGATGGACGTCCGTATGCCCGGTATTGGTGGGCTGGAAGCTACGCGCAAGCTCTTGCGCACTCGGCCTGACCTGAAGGTGGTCGTCGTCACGGCCTGTGAGGAAGATCCCTTTCCGACACGTCTGCTCCAGGCGGGCGCTGCGGGGTATCTGACCAAGGGGGCTGACATCGAAGAGATGATCACCGCCATCAAGCAGGCTTTTGCCGGTCGGCGGTACATCAGTGCGCAGATTGCTCAGCAGCTCGCCTTGAAGCCCTTCCAGTCCAAGGCCGAAGCATCGCCGTTTGATCAGCTGTCCGAACGTGAGATTCAGATCGCGCTGATGATCGCGGGCTGCCAGAAAGTCCAGGTCATTTCCGACAAGCTTTGTTTGTCGCCCAAGACCGTCAACACCTATCGCTATCGGATCTTCGAGAAATTATCGATTACCAGCGATGTCGAATTGGCCATGTTGGCCGTTCGCCACGGCATGGTAGATGCAACGAGTTGATATGAGTCAATCTTTCGATGCTGCGGCCTTTTTATCCGGTTGCAGCGGACGTCCGGGTGTCTACCGGATGTTCGATGAGGGCGGTAAGCTCCTCTATGTAGGTAAAGCCAAGAACCTCAAGAACCGCCTTTCGAGTTACTTCAGAAAGACCGGCTTGGCGCCCAAGACGGCTTCCATGGTGTCCAAGATCGCCCAGATCGAGACCACCATCACCGGCAACGAGACCGAAGCGCTCCTGCTGGAACAAAACCTCATCAAGCAGTGGCGGCCGCCCTACAACATCCTGTTGCGGGATGATAAGTCCTACCCCTACGTCTATCTTTCCACCGAGGATAAGTATCCTCGGCTGACCATTCACCGCGGCGAGAAGAGAGGAAAGGGGCGCTATTTCGGGCCCTATCCCAGTGCCGGTGCCATCCGCGAAAGTCTCAATCTGCTGCAGAAAGCCTTCCAGGTGCGCCAGTGTGATGACAACTATTTCCGCAATCGCACGCGGCCCTGTCTGCAATACCAGATCAAGAGATGCAAAGGACCCTGCGTTGCGTTGGTGAGTGAGCAGGAATATGGCGAGGACGTTCGCCATTCCGCCATGTTTCTCGAGGGGCGCAGCAATGCCCTGGCCGAAGAGCTGCAAGTCAAGATGGAGAGTGCCTCGGTCAATCTGCAATTCGAGCGTGCTGCCGAGTTGCGCGATCAGGTGGCCTTGGTCAGGCGTGTCCAGGACCAGCAGAGTATCGAGGGAGGCACCGGCGACGTCGATGTCATCGCTGCGCTCGTCAACCCGGGTGGTGCCTGTGTCCACCTGGTCAGTGTCCGCGGTGGTCGGGTGCTGGGCAGCAAGAATTTCTTTCCGGAGGTGGGGATCGAGGAGGATTCCAGTGAGGTGCTGGTCGCCTTCCTGGAGCAGTACTATCTCGCTTACCTGGAACGGGATCTGCCGGATGAGATCATCGTCAATTCCGTCCATGAGGACTTCGCTACGCTGATCGACGCCTTTGCCGAAGTCCATAAGCGGCAATTGGTCATCGCGCATCGCGTCCGCGGGACTCGGGCACGCTGGCAGCAGCTGGCGGTAACCAATGCGGAGCAGGCGTTGAATACACGTCTGGCCAATCGGCAGCACATGGGTGTGCGTTTCGACGCCCTGGTCCAGGCGCTGGATCTGCCCGAACCACCGCAACGGCTGGAATGCTTCGATATCAGTCATTCAAGTGGCGAGGCGACCGTGGCGTCCTGTGTGGTCTTCGGGCCGGAGGGACCGCTCAAATCGGATTATCGTCGTTACAATATCGAAGGCGTAACGGCCGGCGATGACTATGCGGCGATGCATCAGGCGCTGACGCGTCGCTTCAGTCGGTTGAAAGCGGGCGAGGGCAAGTTGCCAGATATCTTGCTGGTGGATGGCGGCAAGGGCCAGCTAGCCATGGCCCGTGAGGTGCTGAGGGAGCTCGCCGTACCGGATCTGGTTTTGCTGGGGGTGGCCAAAGGCGTCACCCGCAAGCCCGGCCTCGAGGTCCTCTATCTGGACGATCCCTCCAACGAATTCACCCTGCCGGCTCATTCGCCCGCGCTGCACCTCATTCAGCAGATCCGCGATGAGGCGCACCGTTTCGCGATTACCGGGCATCGCGCACGTCGCGGCAAGGCGCGCAGGACCTCCTCTCTGGAAGAGGTCGCTGGCATCGGACCCAAGCGCCGGCAGGAGCTCTTGAAGCACTTTGGTGGGCTCCGCGAATTGCAGCGCGCCAGCATCGAGGAAATTGCCAAAGCGCCCAGCATTAGCAAAAAGCTGGCCGAGCAGATTTATGCCGCCTTGCACAGCGAGTAGAATCGCCTCACGTTCACCAATAGCCGCGCCAATGAATATTCCAAATCTGCTTACCGTACTGCGCGTCTTCCTCATTCCCCTGTTCGTCATCCTGTTCTACCTGCCGGTCCACTGGAGCTACTGGACCGCCAGCACCGTCTTCGCAATCGCCTGTGCGACCGACTGGCTGGATGGTTATCTGGCGCGGCGGCTGGGGCAGAGCACGCCCTTTGGTGCCTTTCTGGATCCGGTAGCGGACAAGCTCATCGTCGCCGTGGCCTTGGTGTTGCTGGTACAGGAGCACGCCAACGCCTGGCTGACGCTGCCCGCCGTCATCATCGTCGGGCGCGAGATCGTCGTATCGGCGTTGCGGGAGTGGATGGCCGAGCTGGGTGCCCGTGCCCAGGTCGCGGTCTCCAATCTGGGCAAATGGAAGACTGCGGCGCAGATGTTGGCCCTGGTCATCCTGCTGGCCAATCCGCCGCAGATGACCTTCTGGGTCATCAGCGGCTACGCCTTGCTTATCGTCGCGGCGGCGCTGACGCTGTGGTCCATGTGCACCTATCTGATGGCGGCCTGGCCGCATCTGATGAGCGCCGAGAAAAAGAAATAAGTTTTTGAATCAATGGCTTGACATGAAGGGTGGCTCAGATAGAATGGCGCCCGTCACCAAGCGGGAATAGCTCAGTTGGTAGAGCACGACCTTGCCAAGGTCGGGGTCGCGAGTTCGAGTCTCGTTTCCCGCTCCATGTTTTACATGAGTGTCGCAAGACATTCAGGTTTGAGGCCGGGTGGCAGAGTGGTCATGCAGCGGATTGCAAATCCGTGTACGCCGGTTCGATTCCGACCTCGGCCTCCACTATTGAGAGCCCCGTAGATCAACGATCTACGGGGTTTTTCATTTGTGCTGCGAAAAGGTCAGTTTCCGCAACTATCGACATCGTTTCCGCAACCGACCGTTACTTGGTCGGTGCCACGACCTCGCCCAGGCGCCGATACACTCGCTGGGTGATGGCCTCCTTGGTGTGCCCGAGCAGCTTGCTGGCATGGCCAAGGTCCTCAATCTCTGTCGCCGCTTTCGGCCGGATGTCCCTGAATTGGAATTGCCGGATCTGACCGGCCAGCGGGACGTCGCCTTTCTCCTCGGCTGCTTTCACAGCTGCCTCTCTCACCTCATCCCATCGGTTCCTCAGCATCGCCGCTCTCATGCGCAAGTCAGTCGCGTTGGTGATCAGCATTGAGGTCCGAACCCCTGCAGGGCACGCCGCTCCAGCAACCCCTCCAAGAACACTCCCAGACCTGTCGCCGCTTCACCATCTTGCAGACGGATCCGAAGTCGTCTTGTTCTGACCCACGAGCAGGTAGCCACCAGAAATATCGGTGGTGGCCGCCCAACCGCTACCAGTGCAGTGCCCGCCGTCGGTACTTCCACCGGCCACGCCCGCGTGGACGATGCAATCACCATCGAACTCGCTCCAGCTGCTGGACGAAACGTTCTCAGTATTCGAGCCGGAGTCATCGCCGACCAGGCTGCCTTGAGGGCGTTGCAGTCGTACGTGAGAGAAGCCTGCCCGTTGCCGGCCAGGTAACGATGGAGACAATTCGAATTATCGAAGAGAATCAGAAAGGCTGTAACCGTCCGGCCAGCACCCTCTCCTGACAGCCCTCCAAATTGGCCAAGATAGTGGACACCATTTTTTAGTGGACACTATCTTGGATACAGTTGCCCCAGCCCGTCGAGCCGGTCGCCGCCCCAACTTTCCGCTGGACTTTAAACGCCAAGTCGTCGAGGCCACCTTCCAGCCTGGCGCCTCCGTGTCATTGATCGCTCGCGAACATGACGTCAATGCCAATCTGGTCTTTCGCTGGCGGCAGCAATACCAAGAAGGGCTATTCGGCCCGGTCAGCCAGAGTGCTTCGTTTTTGCCAGTCCAGGTGATCGAGGCGCCAATGGATCTGCCGCCAGTCTTCCAGCCACAGGCAGAGTGTCATTCCGAGATCGCAGTTGAGGTAGGAAAAGCCAAGTTGCGTATCACCGGAGCACCAGACCCGCAGACGCTGCAACTCGTCTTGCAGCAGTTAGTGCGATGATTGCCCCTCCCGCTGGAACCCGTATCTGGATCGCCGCTGGCGTCACGGACATGCGTCGTGGCTTCGACGGTTTGGCGGCCATGGTGCAGACTCAACTGGAAGCCGATCCCTTCTCCGGTCAGATCTTCGCCTTTCGCGGACGGCGTGGTGACCGGATCAAACTGTTGTGGTGGGATGGCGACGGCTTGTGCCTGTTTTGCAAACGGTTGGAGCAAGGACGCTTTGTCTGGCCGCAAGCAACCAGCGGCAGCGTGTCGCTGACGACCGCGCAGTTGTCGATGCTGTTGGAGGGCATTGATTGGCGCCGGCCAATTCGTACAGCACCCGTCCTCGCGGTCTGACTTGCCGCGCTGAAAAAATCCCCAGTAATATTCGGGCATGACCCTCGTGACCGACTCCCTGCCGAATGATCTTCAAGCCTTGAAGGCGCTGATCGCTGCCCAGCACGCAGAGATTGAGCGCTTGAAGATGATGATCGCCAAGCTGCGTCGTACGCAGTTCGGTCGCAGCTCCGAGCAACTGGAAGCGATGATCGACCAGCTCCAGTTGAGCCTTGATGAGCTGCAAATCAGCCAAGCCGAAATGACACCTCCAGTCGAGCCGGCACCTCGCGCAGTTTCGCGCCGTAAACCATTGCCTGAACACCTACCTCGCGAAACCCACGTTCATCAGCCCGAGTCGCAATGCACTGGCTGCGGTGGGACGCTTCGCCATTTAGGTGAGGATGTGTCCGAAGTGCTGGAGTACGTTCCGGCACGTTTCAAAGTCATTCGCCATGTCCGTCCGAAGTGGGTTTGCCGCTGCTGCGAGCACTTCGCCCAGGTGCCGGCACCGAGTCGCCCGATCGCCCGAGGTCTTGCCGGCCCAGGGTTGTTGGCCCATGTGCTGGTCTCGAAGTTTGTCGATCATTTGCCGTTGTATCGGCAGTCCGAGATCTACGCCCGTGAGGGCGTGGAGCTGGAGCGCTCAACCCTGGCCGACTGGGTTGGCCAGAGCAGTCAGTTGCTGCGACCACTGATCAACGCCCTTGAGCACCACGTCATGAGCGGACACAAAGTCCATGCCGACGACACGCCGATTGGCGTGCTCGCGCCGGGCAACGGCAAGACCAAATCGGCGCGCCTGTGGACGTACGTGCGGGACGACCGACCTACGGGGGACGCGACACCGGCGGCGGTCTGGTTTGCCTACTCGCCGGATCGCAAGGGGCAACATCCCCGCGCGCATCTCAAGCGCTTCAGCGGGATCTTGCAGGCGGACGGCTATGCCGGTTTTGCTCAACTATATGCCACGGGCACCATTGAGGAAGCGGCGTGTTGGGCTCACGCCCGGCGCAAGTTTTACGAGGTCTACAAAGACCTGGCTTCACCACTTGCCGCCGAGGCGCTGCAACGGATTGCGGCCCTGTATGCCATCGAAAGCGAGATTCGAGGGCAACCGCCCAACCTGCGAAAAGTGGTTCGGCAAAGCCGAGCCAGTCCGCTGCTGGAACAACTCCACGCGTGGCTCAACCAGACGCTGACTCAACTGTCGAAAAAATCGGCATTGGGCGGTGCGATTCTCTATGCCCTCAATCGGTGGCAGGCCTTGGTGCGCTATTGCGATGACGGGCGAATTGAGATCGACAACAACGCTGCCGAACGCGCGCTACGTGCTGTCGCGCTAGGCAGAAAAAATTATCTGTTCGTCGGTTCCAACGCCGGCGGCGAACGAGCGGCTGCGATTTACAGCCTGGTGGGTTCAGCCAAACTCAACGACCTGAACCCGCAAGCCTATTTGACACACGTGCTGGAGCGCATCGCCGACCACCCGATCAATCGGGTCGACGAACTGCTGCCCTGGAACGTTTCTCTCGCCTCCACGGAACTCTGCGAGGCCGCCTGATCCATGGTCAAAACTGTTCGCTTGCCAAAACCCGAACCTGATTTGTTGCTACTGCACATTGAATTGAAGTGGATCGAACCTGCCATCTGGCGCCGTGTGGCGGTGCCCGAGAACATCACCTTAGGCAAATTGCACGCGGTGATCCAGATCGCAATGGGCTGGCACGATGACCATCTGCATGAGTTTGAAATAGCTGGTGAGAGTTACGGTATTCCCGACTCCGATGGATGGGGGCCTCCCGTGAACTCGGAGACCCGCAAGACTCTGATCAAAGCGTTGAACGGGAAAAGGACATTCCGCTAGGTCTATGACTTTGGCGATGGCTGGGATCACCGGATCAAAGTCGGAAAGAGAAATCCGATGCCCACTCCGTAGGACATTGAGTCGAAATCCAATCACGATGTTCTCATTGGAAGGGTCTGCAACAGATGTCGATTAAGCTCCTGGCCCACGCCGAACGCCTCTTGGACGCTTACGATAGTCAATCCTTGATGCTTGGAGGCCCAATCTTCTGCCGCTGGGATAGATGCGAAGAAATGCACATGGCAACAGAAGGACTGACGAACGTCGGCCGCCTCCTGCGGCAATACCAGTGACACTGCCACGTCGGCAGGTTCAACAGCCTGTATCTCGCTGGGTGAAACCGTAAGCGAAACGGGTGCTCCAGTTGCAGCGCAATGCGACGAGACGCGAGCTGTACGGCCGATTAACGCCGGGAGCATCAGGGTGTCCAGCGCGCACCAGGCATACAGCCGGCGGTTGTCAATTTCCAAGACATGCGACGTCTCGCGCAAGGTGAGGACATAGCCGATGATGTTCCCATCGTTGTCGTATTCGGTACTGGTGGCTTGTTCGAGCACAGCCGCCACTTGCTCAGCGGGCCAGCCAAGAGTCCTGGCAAGCGTAGTTCGCGAAATCGGGCGTCCCTTGGCAAGTTCACCCAGTAGCGCGACCAAGAACTCCGCAAAACCTTTGGGCCGGTTGGTCGGGGTGAGACGTTCGGCGATCTCGGTAATGTAGCGGGCAAATTTCATGGTGCTCTCCATTCATCCAGCGCAGCAGGACAATTGCTTTACGTCCTTGGTGAAAGTCTGCGCCGCGAGCTTCAGGCCCTCGACCATGGTTAGGTAGGGGAACAACTGGTCGGCCAGCTCCTGCACGGTCATGCGGTTGCGAATAGCCAGCACCGCCGTCTGAATCAGCTCGCCCGCTTCCGGGGCCACCGCCTGCACGCCGAGCAACCGACCAGAACCCGCTTCGGCGACCAGCTTGATGAACCCTCGCGTGTCGAAGTTGGCCAGCGCACGCGGCACGTTGTCCAGGCTCAGCGTGCGACTGTCGGTTTCGAGGCCTGCGCGCTGTGCTTCCGCTTCGCTGTAACCGACGGTGGCCACCTGCGGATCGGTGAACACCACCGCCGGCATGGCATCGAGATTAAGCGTAGCTTCGCCGCCGGTCATGTTGATCGCCGCACGGGTGCCAGCCGCCGCCGCGACGTAGACGAACTGCGGCTGGTTGGTGCAGTCGCCGGCTGCATAGATATCCACTGCGCTACTGCGCATGCCCTGATCGATCTGAATGGCGCCGCGTTCATCCAACAGTACACCCGC
Source organism: Pseudomonas sp. PS02302 (assembly GCF_029959585.1). Taxonomy (NCBI): domain Bacteria; kingdom Pseudomonadati; phylum Pseudomonadota; class Gammaproteobacteria; order Pseudomonadales; family Pseudomonadaceae; genus Pseudomonas; species Pseudomonas sp. PS02302. The sequence goes on along the minus strand of NZ_JASCON010000059.1, from coordinate 23,927 downwards.
CGCTTCCAGGTTCAGGCTTTGGGTGTTGGGCGTGCGGCCGGTGGCGACGAACAGTTGGTCGGCGCGCAGTTCACCGTGGTTGGTGGTCAGTACGAATTCGCCGTTGGCGTGGGTCACCTGACTGGCTTGTGTCTGCTCAAGCACGTCGATGCCCTCCATGCGGAAGGCTGCGGTCAGCGCCTCGCCGATGGCCGGATCTTCGCGGAAGAACAGCGAGTTGCGCGCCAGGATGGTGACGCGGCTACCCAGCCGGGCAAAGGCTTGCGCCAGCTCCAAGGCCACCACGGATGAGCCGATCACGGCGAGCCGTTGCGGAATACTGGCGCTGGCCAGTGCCTCCTCCGAGGTCCAATAGGGGGTGTCTTGCAGCCCGCGAATCGGCGGCACGGCCGCACCGGCGCCGGTAGCGATCAGGCAGCGGTCGAACGCGACTTCGCGCCCGCCCCCCTCGACCAGTTCGACGCTGAGCGTGTGGCCGTCCTGGAAGCGAGCGGTGCCACGCAGCACGGTGATGGCTGGTGTGCTCTCCAGAATGCCTTCGTACTTGGCGTGACGCAGTTCGTCGACAAGGCCTTGCTGTTGCGCGAGCAGCCGCTCGCGCAGGACGGTCGGCGGCGTGGCGGGCATTCCGTCATCGAACGGACTCTCGCGGCGCAAATGAGCCACATGCGCGGCGCGAATCATGATTTTCGACGGCACGCAGCCGACGTTGACGCAAGTGCCGCCGATGGTGCCGCGCTCGATCAGAGTGACGCGGGCGCCGGCTTCCACCGCCTTCAAGGCGGCCGCCATTGCCGCACCGCCGCTGCCTATGACTGCAATGTGTAGCGCGTCGCCGTTTTTGCCGACCTCGGTGTCGCTGCGCAACCAGCCCAGCGCCTTATCGAGCTGGCCGGGGCGCGGTTGTAGCGAGGCGACTTCGAACGACGCTTGATACCCAAGGGCCTCGACGGCGGCTTGCATTTGTTCACGGCTGACAGCCGCGTCGGCCGTCATTTCGGCCTTCCCACCGGCGTAGGAGACGTCCGCCCGGTGCACGCCGGAGATTCCCTCCAGAGCATCTCTGACGCGGTCGGCACAGGAGGCGCAGGTCATACCGTGGATTCGCAGTGTGGTCATAGCGTTTACTTCCTCAAATGGGTCTCTTTGCGGCATTACTGTTTTGGCTGTGGTGGGCAGGCACCCGGGGCGCAACGGGGGTGGGCGGGCGACACGAGATCCCAGATCGAGCCCCCAAGCATGAGGGCCAGACCGATATAGAGCAGCCAACCGCTCCGCCAGCCATAAGCCCGCATCAAAAACACCGCAGCCAAGACCAGGACAGGGCCTATCAGGCCGAGTGCAGTTCGCTGCCACTGCCGATGTTTGAGCCAGCCAAGGGAATTGACGAGCAGCGCCAGGGCCGCAAACAAGGGCAGTAGCGTGGTGATGAACAGGCCTTCCCACTGGCTCAAAAAGCCCAGACCGATTGCAGCGCCTAAGCTAGCCAGAGCAGGAAAACACGCGGCGCAGCCTAGGGCTGAAACCAGCACACCGACGGAACTGGCTTTGTCACCGATCCGCGTGAACAGATTGAGAGGATTTCTCATTGGTATTTCCTCCTATTGCTTGATGGTAGATGGATAGCCGGCATCCTCGGTCGCCTTGGTCAGGGCCTCGGAGTTGGTCTTGGCATCGTCGAAGGTCACGATGGCTTCGCGTTTCTCGAAACTCACCTCGGTCTTGGTCACGCCCTCGACCTGGGTCAGCGCTTTCTTGACCGTGATCGGACAGGCGGCGCAGGTCATGCCCGGTACCGACAGGGTGACGGTTTGGATGGCGGCCCACACCGGGGAAACCACGGCAATGAGCGCGAGAGCGGCAAACAGCTTTTTCATGGGAGACTCCTGCCTGATCAGTAAAACAACGGGAGGATGTAGGGGAAACCGAGCGCGACCAGCACGAGTGCCATCACGAGCCAGAAAATGAACTTGTAGGTGGTTCGTACCTGCGGAATTGCGCAGGTCTCACCGGGTTTGCAGGCTTGAGCCGGGCGGAAAATGCGCCGGTAAGCGAAGAACAGCGCCAACAATGCCGCGCCGATGAAAAACGGGCGGTAGGGCTCCAGAACGGTGAGATTACCGATCCAGGCGCCGCTGAAGCCCAGGGCAATTAGCACCAGCGGGCCCAGGCAGCAGGTGGACGCAAGGATCGCCGCCAGACCTCCAGCGAGGAGTGCACCACGGCCCTTTTGTGATTCAGACATGGGTTCAACCTTTCGAATGTTTGATCGATGGGTTAAGGTTATTTCCGTAGTCAGGTACGGAGTCAAGCGGTATGAAAAACACTGCGGAAAGCCTGACCATTGGCGTCTTTGCCAAGGCAGCCGGGGTTAACGTGGAAACCATTCGGTTCTATCAACGCAAAGGGCTGTTGCCCGAACCGGACAAGCCCTACGGCAGCATTCGTCGCTACGGCGAGGCGGATATTGCACGGGTGAAATTCGTGAAGTCCGCACAACGGCTGGGCTTCAGCCTCGATGAAGTGGCCGGACTGTTGCGGCTCGATGACGGTACGCACTGCAATGATGCGCGTGTGCACGCCGAGCAGAAGCTCGAAGACGTGCGGGGGAAACTTGCGGATCTGCGGCGGATCGAGTTGGTCCTGGCGCAGTTGGTTGATGACTGTTGCGCGAGCCACGGGACGGTTAGCTGCCCGCTGATCGATTCGCTGCATGGAATAGATAGCCACGAAAACTTCGCGCCTTAGCCTACGATTTCCCGTTTCATTGCCCCCCTGTTTGTCGGCTTGAACAGGAAAAGAGCGGCGCTCAATGAGCCCCGTTGACTGGCCAAACCTACGGTCTGCTTTTAGCCACGCTCTTACCCTACAGAGCCGAGAGTCCTGATCACTTCGAATGCAAATGATTGGTCAGTTGCAACGCAAATGGGTGGTCAAGTGGGGTGCAATTTCGCAGTTTTTGAGTGTGAGCGCGTCAATCAGCGGTTAAAGGGGATTAAGGTCTGAGATGCAAGGCGGTGTAGTTCGGACGCTTACGAAAGGCTCATTGGAGGAGCAACTATCTGGCTTCTCGCGACTGGAGGATGTTTTTTAATTTCACTGTTCCAAGGGTGATGGCCACTGCGCAGCCAGATCAGCTGGGTAAAGGGGAGGCGGTAGGGCCCGTTCCAGTGTCAGGCAGTCTTTGACTCAAAGCTTCAGCTTACGGCCTAGGCCGAAATGAACCGGCTGCAGAGCGAGAAGCCGCGGGAGTCGGGCGCTAATGTTCTTTGCGCCAGGCGGCCCATAGAAGTGCGATGGCACCGCCTAGCAAGGCGCCCAGTTGAGTGAGCTGGATACTGAGGTAGTAGCAGTAAAGGCCGAAGTCCTCGGTAGCAGAAGCTATCGAGCGTGTCTTGCTAAATCTAGGCGCATAGGACGAGACGCCCGCTTCGATGTCTTGGTAGGTACCGTATGCAGCAAATCCGGCTAGCATGAAGATCACGACCGCTGCCATAACAAGATTACGTCGGTGCCTTGCGTTATCCATCAGGGGCCCTCTCAGCTACATTCACCAAATGAGAGCGAAGTACGTGTATAGCTCGTCGCGGCCTCGATTGCCGGACGAATGCGTTCGCGGCCTGGGCGAGAATGGTGTCTTTGGCGAAGACAGGGATGGCGAGAAAGAGAGTGACCGAGCGGGGCAGTAGGTATCGCATACACGCTTTCTTGCTTTGTGATTGCCAGGGTATCGGAATCCTGCTCGTAGACTTTAGTCAGTCAGCCATGCCCATAGAGACCAAAGTGCGCCGACTACCAAGATCAGCGTGACTGACCAGACCACGACGTCAACAATCGCCGCCAAGATCCAGGCAAGGCGTGGACAGCGGCGAACCCATCTCCAGCCGGACTCGCCCTTTTTGATCTCCGCGCGGATTTCCGAACCAACCCATAGCGCATCTCCAAGGTTGATAAGGCTACCGAAGTCAAGATTTGCCATAGCGTTCCTTGCTATCGAAATGGAGCTTCAGATTACCTGCAGATGGCTTCCCAGGGCACCCCATCTCGGTTACCGTCAATGCGTGGGTCATGGCACTAGTGAAATTGGAATTTCGCCTCAGCACAGCTGTTCATCTGCTTGCAGGACTTCAGCGTGTCGCAGCTGAAAGAGCCTCCAGATCCAGCACTGTCAGAGCTGCCAAATTGCGCGAATGAGGTTGACCGCTTTGGCGGTGCTGTCTACTGGTGATTCGTCATCCGCATGCCGCGATTCTTGCCGCTGGTCACGAGCAGCGCGGCGTCACTCCCAGGGCGACTGACGTTCGGATTCTAGTATGCCCAAAGCCCGCGCTTGGCTGCCTTCACCTCGGCCTCGAGCGCCAGCAGAGAGCGATCTTTCAAGTACTGCCGATACACCCAGGCCGACCCTTGGCGCACCTGCTCGGCATTGACGTCGATGCTTCCTTGGTAAACGCGGGCAACCTTGCGGCCATACCGATCGGTCTCCTGAACATCCAGGCGCACGTCTTTGCCGAATACCATTGCGGCCAAAGACTGGTGGGCGCGGTTGCCATAGGGCTGCTTAGACTCAGGAGTGTCGATCTCGGCAAGGCGGATCTTCAGCTTCTGCTTTTGCGCCGTTAGGCAGGTGAGGGTATCGCCGTCATGCACGCCGACGACATGGCAGTCGATCTCCTGCGCCATGGCGAAAAGTGGAAGGGCTGATAACAAAATAGCGGAAAGGAATTGGATATTCATGGGCGCCTCCTGTACCGTTGTCACTGCCCAGATCTGTGCTCCGATCCATGAGGCGGCGAGTCTGGTTCTTGGGCAAGTGAAGCGCAAGAAAGGTTGGGTTCCGCTTCACTGAGCGGCGCGACTTTGGATGCAGGTTGCCATGCTAAAGACACTGAGCTGCGGCCGAAAATCGTTTCCGCATCGATTTTTAGACCCCGCGTCACTGCTAGCTTTCAGCCGGAAAAATCGGTAAAGCTTGCGGAAACGATTTGCGTGTAAGACAATGATTTCGCTGAATTTTGGGGGCGGATTGTAAATCCGTGTACGCCGTTCGATTCCGACCTCGGCCTCCGCTATTGAGAGCCCCGTAGATCCCTGGTTTACGGGGCTTTTCATCATCCAGCGATGTGTGAATACTGGATCAGGTTCTACGAATCCGGTCGTCTGAGGATTCGGTTCTGCCCGAGTGGTGAAACTGGTAGACACAAGGGACTTAAAATCCCTCGACTTAACGGTCGTGCCGGTTCGATTCCGGCCTCGGGCACCAATAGAATGCTTCGATGCCTCGTAGAGGTGTGGAAGCCAAAGAAACCGACTGCTTAGTCGGTTTTTTTGTGCCTATGAAATCTCATCTGCAAGTGCTTATGGTCCTACTGGCCCATGATGGCTTTATAGCGCCGGCTGTACTCTTCGTATGGGAGCCCTTGCTGCATAAGCGATTGAATTTGAGCTTCTTTGTACTGGTCCGCGCTCATTGGTGGAGCCTGAACAGATACTGTTACTGGCAGCGCTAGCGGGGATGGTCTAGCGGCGGCTTCAAGCGATCCAAGGCATTGAAATTTGACAATTACCTGTCCACGAAGGCAGTCGCCATAACCATTTCTGGCCTGACAGGATTCGACCTGTCCACCGAATGGCTCAGCATCGTTGTAGCCCCAACGACCACACTTCGACTTCGCCATAGCGAATGCTTGGTCTTTATTCACCACGGATTTCTCGAACATCTTGAAGTCGTAAGCGAGGTCGATGGTGCCGTCTGCGCGGCTACCTCCAATCGCGTAGAAGTCTCGCTTAACGGAGCAGGCAGATAAGAGGAGGAGGGTCAATGCGAATGCAACGCGAACCGAGGGGGAGATTGTCATCAGATATCCTTATCAACGTAGCCTTCATTGGCGACCTATAGTGCGCTCTCGATAGTTAGTCTACTGAGTAATAAGAATGATGCATCACGGCTGGGCGGCAGATTACGCCGCCGGTCACCTAAGGGTACTTCGTGATCAATAGGGATAAATTGGAAGGAGCAGAAGCTAATGCTTTGGCGGGATACAGTTAAAGCAAAGTCTCAAAAATCGTTCAACTTTGCCTCGGGCACCATTCAAATGAAAAGGCCACTCCTGTTTGAGTGGCCTTTTTCGTTTAGGAGGGAATCGTCCAGTAGGGTGTTTCATCCGCGTCGCGCTCGATGCGTGAGCGGCTGTCGAGGATGAAGGCTTCGAGCATGGCCGCGTCGAGCAATTCGGTGCGGGCGATGGGGCGATTGAGTACCGACTGACCGCTACGAGAGAAGACCTCGACATCGTAGGCACGTTGATCTCGCGTGGAGATAACGCAGCGCAGGGGTTCGAATCCGCCTTTCAGGGTGTTGAAGGCGCTGGCGAGTTCGACATAGAGGGTCATCCGGAAGAGCTTCCTGTTCAAAGGTGGCACTGTGACAGCATTGGCTGCTACAGGGTTTCACCTTTGCAGAAACGTGCCGTCATATCGCGATGCTAGTCGCAAAATTCCGGCCCTGCTTTCGGAGTTTTATTGCCAGCCTTGCAGCCAGCATTCTGCATCCTGCAACTCGTGCCAGTCCAGCGTCCAGGTACGACGAGTGAGAACGGCTTGTATATCTATCTGCGATATGGGGTCGGTCTCGACTTCCGGGGGATGCACCCGGGTCACGATGAAATGCTTTTGCCGTTCGCGTGGCTGGACGGCCGTCCATTTGCTGAGCAGCAGCTTGCTGGGATTGATCTGGCGTTGCTTCATCCCTGCATGGCCTCCAGCAGCGGTGCGCTGCGATAGCGCTGCAGCAGGGCTTCCAGGTTGCGATCGGGCATGGCGTGAGCCCTGAGCGCCGTGATGGTGCGTTCGACGTACTCCAGGGTGGTGCCGAAATGGCCGCAGGCTTCGGTCAGGACGCGATTGAGGATGTCGTCGGACAGGCTGCCGGCATAGCAGGGGAGATTGCGTTTCAGCACGAAGCCGAGCGCCTGTATCTTGCTGCCGTCTTCCAGGTGGCATTGCAGCCAGCGAGGACGGTAGGAGCCATCCGGCATTTCGCGTTTCCAGAGGGCCAGCAGATGGTCGTCCAGTTGATCATCGGGCAACTGGTAGGCGAAGCCCGAGCAGGAGCCGCCGCGATCCAGGCCCAGTACCAGGCCGGGTTGTTCGGGGGTGCCGCGATGCAGCTGGGACCAGAGATAGAGACCGCGGTGATAGCCGTGCACCCGCGCCCGGCGAACGTCGACCGCGGGGCACTCGGGGCGCCAGATCAGCGAGCCATAGGCGAACAGCCACACCGGGCCGGGTTGGCGTTGGGCAAGGGTGGCCTCCAGAGAGGCTACGAGTTCCGGATGGGTGAGCGGGGTGGCGGGCGCCAGCTTGGGGGGATAGGAGTCGTGGATGCTGGAAGAAATCTGTCTGTGCATATATTGCCTGGTCCTCTACCGCTGGAGCTGCCAGGTCTAGGGACCCGGCACTAAGATCCTAACGAAAGTCCGGGAAGAACTCCTAGACCGTTCGTGCCCATCTTTATGACGCCTGGTTAGGTTGCAGCGAGAACCATGCCAACGCCTTGGCAAAAATCACCAGCCGAAAAAAAGCCCGACAGATGTCGGGCTTGGAGTGGAGCGTCAGATCGATCAGGCGCTGGTGCGGATCAGGTGATCGAAGGCGGCCAGGGAGGCCTTGGCGCCTTCGCCCAGGGCGATGATGATCTGCTTGTAGGGTACGGTGGTGACGTCGCCCGCCGCGAACACGCCAGGCAGGGAGGTCTGGCAGCGCGCGTCCACTTCGATCTCGCCACGTGGCGACAGCTCCACGGTGCCCTTGAGCCAGTCGGTGTTGGGTACCAGACCGATCTGCACGAAGACGCCTTCCAGGTCGATGTGGTGGAACTCGCTGGAATTGCGGTCCTTGTAGACCAGGCCGTTGACCTTCTGGCCGTCACCCTTGACTTCACTGGTGAGCGCACTGGTGATGACGGTCACGTTGGGCAGGCTGAACAGCTTGCGCTGCAGTACGGCGTCGGCGCGCAGCTGGCCGTCGTACTCGATCAGGGTCACCTGGGCGACGATGCCGGCGAGGTCGATGGCTGCCTCGACTCCCGAGTTGCCGCCGCCGACCACGGCGACGCGCTTGCCCTTGAACAGGGGGCCGTCGCAGTGCGGGCAGTAGGCTACGCCGCGATTACGGTATTCCTGCTCACCCGGCACATTCATCTCACGCCAGCGGGCACCAGTGGCAAGGATCAGCGTCTTGGCCTTGAGCGAGCCGCCATCGGCGAAGCGTACTTCGTGCAGACCGCCGGCTTCGTGGGCCGGAATCAGCTGCTCGGCGCGCTGCAGGTTCATGATGTCGACTTCGTACTGCTTGACGTGCTCTTCGAGCGCCATGGCCAGCTTCGGGCCTTCGGTCTCCTTGATGGAGATGAAATTCTCGATGGCGAGGGTGTCCAGCACCTGGCCACCAAAGCGCTCGGCGGCGACGCCGGTGCGGATGCCCTTGCGCGCGGCATAGACGGCTGCTGCAGCACCAGCGGGGCCGCCACCAATGACCAGGACGTCGAAGGCGTCCTTGGCCTTGAGCTTGTCGGCGGAGCGGGCGGCGGCGCCGGTGTCGAGCTTGGCAACGATCTCTTCCAGGCCCATGCGGCCCTGGCCAAAGGGTTCGCCATTCAGGTAGACGCTGGGCACGGCCATGATCCGGCGGCGCTCGACTTCGTCCTGGAACAGGGCACCGTCGACGGCGACGTGCTTGACCCGGGGATTGAGCACGGCCATGAGGTTCAGGGCTTGCACCACGTCGGGGCAGTTCTGGCAGGACAGGGAAAAATAGGTTTCGAACTGGTAGTCGCCGTCGAGGGCCTTGACCTGCTCGATGACGTCCTGGCTGGCCTTGGACGGATGACCGCCAACCTGGAGCAGGGCGAGGACCAGGGAAGTGAATTCGTGGCCCATGGGCAGACCGGCGAAGCGCAGGTCGATGTTCTGACCGGGGGTCAGCAGGGCGAAGGAGGGACGACGCTCATCGCTGCCGTCGGTGCTGAGGCTGACCTGATCGGACAGGCTGGCGATATCCTGCAGCAGGCTGTGCATTTCACGGGACTTCGCGCCATCGTCGAGGGACGCGACGATCTCGATGGGGCGCGTGACGCGTTCGAGGTAGGTCTTGAGCTGGGCTTTCAGATTTGCGTCCAACATGGCGACGTGGCTTCCGTAAAAAATGGGCAAAAAAAGAGCGCGCGGGCAAGGCGCCCGGGCGCTCGGGCTAGATCAGGCGGGCGTTAGATCTTGCCGACCAGGTCCAGCGAGGGGGTCAGGGTCGCTTCGCCTTCTTTCCACTTGGCCGGGCAGACTTCGCCCGGGTGGTTGGCGACGTACTGGGCGGCGCGGACCTTGCGCAGCAGTTCGCTGGCGTCACGACCGATACCGTTGTCGTGGATTTCGCACAGCTTGATCTGACCTTCCGGGTTGATCAGGAAGGTGCCGCGCAGGGCCAGGCCTTCTTCTTCGATCAGCACGTCGAAATTGCGGGCCAGGCGAGCGGTGGGATCGCCTACCAGCGGGTAGTTGACCTTCTTGATGGCTTCCGAGGTGTCGTGCCAGGCCTTGTGCGCGAAGTGGGTATCGCAGGACACGCCATAGATCTCTACGCCCAGCTTCTGGAACTCGGGGTACAGGTCAGCAAGGTCTTCCAGCTCGGTGGGGCACACGAAGGTGAAGTCAGCCGGGTAGAACACGAAGGCGGACCACTTGCCCTTCAGATCGGCCTCGGTCAACTGGACGAATTTGCCATTGTGGTAGGCGGTCGCGGTAAAAGGCTTCACTTCGGTGTTGATCAGGGACATTGATGACTCCTTGATGGATTTAAGTCAGGGTTGAAATCGATAGGACGCATACTAATCGCATTTTGACGATTCACCTCATTGTTAAAGGCGATGCTGGTGATTAGGCGCCTCTATCGGATACTACAGGTTACGAAGGAAATCAGTACCTTAGCCAAACCTCAGGCGGCGCCCAGGGCCTTGATCGTGGCGGGATGCTGACCCCATTCGCTCCAGGAGCCGTCATAGAGTCGGCCATCCGGAAAGCCGGCGACACTGAGGGCGAGCAGCATCACCGTGGCGGTGACCCCACTGCCGCAGCTGGTGATCACCGGATGCAGGCCATCGATACCCAGGGCCTGGAAGCGCTGGCGCAGCTCCTGGGGTGGCAGCAGGGTGCCGTTGTCGGTCAGCAGGCTGTCGTAGGGCAGATTCTGGCTGCCGGGCATATGACCGGAGGCGACGCCCGGGCGCGGCTCGGCGATCTCGCCGGTGAAGCGCTTGGCGCCGCGCGCGTCGAGCACCTGGGTCTGGCCCACGCTGAGCGCGGTCTGCACATCGCCCAGGCCGCAGAGCAGGCGGTTGTTGAAGATGACGGGGTAGGGTGGTTGCGGGCTGGGCAGGTTTTCACCGGCCTCCAGCGGCAGGCCCTGCTCACGCCAGAGCGGCAGGCCGCCATCCAGCACCAGCACCTGGTCATGGCCGAACAGGCGGAACAGCCACCAGGCTCGGGCAGCGGAGAAGAGGCCTTTCTGGTCGTAGACGACCAGGGTGGTCTCCGGGGTGACGCCCAGTTCGCCGGCCAGGCGGGCGAAGCGCCCGGCGCTGGGGACCATGTGCGGCAGCGCGGTGTCCGGGTCCGAGAAATATTCGATATCGAAGCGCAGGGCGCCGGGGATGTGCTGCTGCCGATAGGTCTCGTCGGCGATCTGGGGTTCATTGGGCAGATAGAGACTGGCATCTAGGATCAGCAGGTCCGGGCGACCGAGTTGCTCGTGCAGCCAGGCGGCGGTGACCAGCGGGGAAGCGATCATGGGTGGCGTTCCTTGATGGGCAAAGGGCGACAGCTTAGCGCGCCTGGCGCGACGTGGGCTGTCAGGGACCAGCGGATACTTTATCCTCGTCAGCCTGGCAACTGGATAGATGACTTATGAGCGAACTTAACGGGCAATCCACGGGCGGCAACGACTGGCAACTAGGGCGCATCGTCGGTGAACTGCATGAGGCGCGCAGTCAATGGCGCGAGACCCATGGACGTTTTCGCGAATTCAGTGGCCGCGAGCTGCCGTCGCGCAGCGTCATGGCCAGCGTGATCGAATCCCTCAGCGGCGCGCTCTTTCCACTGCGCCTCGGGCCGGATCAGTTGCGCCAGGAAAGCGAGGACTTCTACGTCGGCTTCGAGCTGGAGCGAGCGCTCAATGCCCTGGTGATCCAGGCGAAGCTGGAGCTGGACTATTTCGCCAAGCAGCGTGGCGAGAACGGTGTCAATCGTGCCGATGAGGCGCGCCGGCTGGTACAGGCCTTTGCCCTGGCGCTGCCGGATCTGCGCCGCCTGCTGGATACCGACGTGATCGCCGCCTACCAGGGCGATCCCGCTGCGCGCAGCGTGGACGAGGTACTGCTGTGCTATCCGGGCATCTACGCCATGATCCATCACCGCATCGCCCATCACTTCTATCGCAGCGGCCTGCCGCTGCTGGCGCGGATGGTCAGCGAGCGGGCGCATTCGGCGACCGGGATCGACATCCACCCGGGCGCTCAGATCGGCGAAGGCTTCTTCATCGATCATGGCACGGGCGTGGTGATCGGCGAGACCTGCATCATCGGCGACCGGGTGCGCATCTATCAGGCCGTGACCCTGGGCGCCAAGCGCTTCCCGGCCGATGCCGAGGGCAATCTCAAGAAGGGCCACCCGCGCCATCCCATCGTCGAGGACGACGTGGTGATCTATGCCGGGGCGACCATCCTCGGGCGCATTACCATCGGCCAGGGTTCGACCATTGGCGGCAACGTCTGGCTGACCCACGGCGTGCCGGCCAACAGCAACGTCAGCCAGGCCAGCCTGCAGGGCTGTGCCGGCCTGGCTCAGGAGTAGTCGGCGGCGCTGTCGCGAACGAACTTGGCCAGGAAGCGCCGGGTTCGTTCTTCACGCGGCTGATTGAACAGCTCGGCTGCCGGGCCCTGTTCGACGATGCGGCCAGCGTCCATGAATAGCACCCGGTGGGCGACGTCGCGGGCGAAGGCCATCTCGTGGGTGACGATCACCAGGGTACGACCCTCCTGGGCCAGCCCGCGGATCGTCTCCAGCACCTCGCCGACCCGCTCGGGATCCAGCGCCGAAGTGGGCTCGTCGAAGAGGATGGCCTGGGGACGCATGGCCAGCGCCCGGGCGATGGCGACCCGCTGCTGCTGGCCACCCGACAGCTGCCCGGGATAGGTATCCGCCTTGTCGGCCAGCCCGACCTTGGCCAGCAGCTCGCGACCACGGGTGCTGGCGGTCTCGCGTGCTTCGCCCTGGACGATGATGGGCCCTTCGATCACGTTCTCCAGCGCGGTGCGATGGGGAAACAGATTGAAGTTCTGGAAGACGAAACCCATGCTCTGGCGCAACTGGCGAATGGTGCCCTGCTGGGCCTTGAGCGGCCGGCTGGCATCGATAAGCAGCTCACCCAGGCGGATGCTGCCGGCGTCCGGGGTCTCCAGCAGATTGAGGCAGCGCAGCAGGGTGGTCTTGCCCGAGCCGCTGGGGCCGATGATGGCGACCACCTCGCCCTGGGCCACCTGGAGGTCGATGGCCTGGAGCACGGTCTGCTGTTGAAAGGACTTGGAGAGTCCCTGCACCTCGATCATGACGGGCCTCGCTCGTTGATGTGACGCCCGTAGTGCCGCTCCAGGCGATTCTGCAGGGTGGACAGCAGGCTGGCCAGCACCCAGTAGAGCAGCGCTGCGGCCAGGTACATACTGAAGATCTCGAAGGTGCGGGCAGTGATCAGCTGGGCCTGGCGGAACAGCTCAGGCACCTGGATGGTGGCCGCCAACGAGGTGTCCTTAACCAGCGAGATGAAGCTGTTGCCGAGCGGTGGCAGGGCGATCCGCAGCGCCTGGGGCAGGATGGCGCGCCTCAGGGTCTGCAGGGGCGTCATGCCGATGCTGGCGGCGGCTTCCCACTGGCCGCGGTCGATGGCGCCGATGGCCGAGCGGATGATCTCTGCCGTGTAGGCCGCCATGTTCAGCGAGAAGCCGATCAGCGCCGCCGGCAGCGGATCGAGCTGGAGGCCGAGCTCGGGCAGGCCGTAGTAGATGACGAACAGCTGCACCAGCAGTGGCGTACCCCGGAAAAACGAGATGTACAGCCGCGCCAGGCTACGCAGCGGCAGACTCCGGGAGCGGCGCAGCAGGGCCAGGCCGAAGCCCAGCAGCAGTCCGAAGAACATGCCGCCGAGGCTCAGGACCACTGTCCAGATCGCGCCCTTCAGCAGGAAGGGCAGCGAATCGAGCAGGAGCTGTAGCGTGTCGCTCATTGGGTGACGTCAGCCTTGAACCACTTCTCGGAGATCTTGGCCAGGGTGCCGTCGGCGCGCAGCTTGGCGATGGCCTGGTCGACCGCGGCATGGAATTCCGGATCGCCCTTGCGCTCGGCGATGCCCGATTCCTGGCGGCTGAAAGGCTCACCGGCCAGGGCCAGCTTGTCCTTGGTCTTGGACAGCAATTCCAGGGCGGCCAGGCGGTCGACGAGGATGGCGTCGATACGGCCGACGCGCAGATCCTGGTACTTGGTCGGATCGTCTTCGTAGGTGCGCACGTCCGCCTTGGGTACGTTCTGGCGCAGCCACTGCTCGTAGTTGGTACCCAGGCCGACGCCGACCTTCTTGCCGGCGAGGTCGGCGGCAGTCTTGATGCTGTCCACGTCGTCCTTGCGCACCAGGGCCTGGATGCCGGAGACGGTGTAGGGGGTGGAGAAATCGTATTTCTTCTTGCGCTCCTCGCTGATGGTGACCTGGTTGATCACCACGTCCAGGCGACGGGATTCCAGGGCTGCCAGCAGGCCATCCCACTTGCCGGGCTGGATCTTGGCGTCGACGCCCAGTTCCTTGGCCAGCGCCTTGGCGAAGTCCACTTCGAAGCCGGTCAGCTGACCCTGTTCGTTCTGGAAGCTGAAGGGCGGATAGGTGCCTTCCAGGCCGACGACCAGTTCGCCACGCTGCTTGACGGTCTGCAGGAGGTCTTCGGCCTGGGCAGTGGCCTGGTGGGCCAGGCCCAGGGCGAGCAGCAGGGCGGCGCTACGGAACAGACGCTGGGGGAGAGCTTTGCGCATGGAGGAAATCCTTGTGGTTGTGGGGGTGCGCCACTATGGGGGTGTCTGTTCTGACATCCCAAGTCTGAAAACTGCTGACGTTATGCCATCGCCCAGGGACTTGGCTAGCCGATCAGGCCAACCAGTCGCCATAGGCGAAGGTGCCCGGGGCTCCGCCGGTGTGCAGGAATACCAGGGGGCCGGGCGGCAGCGCAGCGGTGGCTACCATGTCCAGCAGGCCGGCCATGGCCTTGCCGGTGTAGACCGGGTCGAGCACCAGGCCTTCCAGCCGGCCCAGCCGGCGGATGGCCGCCAGGGTGCCGGGATTGGGTTCGCCATAGCGGGGACCGAAATAGCCGTCACGCAGCTGCGGCGGATCCTGAGGCAGGGTGACGCCCAACAGCTCGGCCAGCTGTTGCCGCAGCAGGGCGACCTTGGGCATTTGGTCGGCTTGGGTGCGGGAGACGGTGACGCCGATCACCGGCAGCTCCGGTCGCAGCTGGTGGAGGGCCAGGTCCAGACCGGCCTGGGTGCCGGCACTGCCGGAAGCGAGGATGACGGCCGCGGGTTGCAGCTGCAGTTCGTGCAGCTGAGCGTCGAGTTCCAGGCCGGCACGGACGTAGCCGAGGGCGCCCAGGGCGCTGGAGCCGCCAATGGGAATCACCCAGGGCTTGCGCCCTTGCTGGCGCAGGCGCTCGGCTTCGGCTTCCAGCTGGCTGACCGGATCATCGAGGGCGGCGACGGCCCTGAGCTCGGCGCCGAAGAGTTCGAGCAGGAGACGATTGCCGCCGTGCAGATAGCCTGGAGCCGTGGTGGCGATGGGATTTTCCAGCAGGGCGACGCAACCCAAGCCCTGTTGCGCGGCGACGGCGGCAGTCTGGCGCACGTGATTGGACTGGATGGCGCCGGCGGTCACCAGGGTGTCGGCGCCGGCGGCCAGCGCCGCGGCGACCAGGTACTCCAGCTTGCGCACCTTGTTGCCGCCCAGGGCCAGGCTGGTGGTGTCGTCGCGCTTGCAGTAGACCGGTCGGCCCAGCTCTGCCGACAGTCGCGGCAGGACCTCCAGCGGGGTCGCCGAGGATTGCAGCGTCAGGCGCGGAAAGCGGGCGAGGGCGGTGGCGAGCATGGCGGAACCCGGGGCAGTGAAGGGGGCTTCACTCTAGGGGCAAGCCGCGCCTGGCAGCAATCCTGCACTCAGGCGAGGTCCGGGCGCCGTGCCCAGGCCTGGGGTACCAGGGAGCGCAGCAGCACGCCGTAGAGCGGCACGAAGAGCAGCAGGCTGACCGTCAGCTTGACCCCGTAATCGACCAGGGCGATCTCCGGCCAATGGCTGGCCATGAAGGGATTGTCGCTGCGCCAGAAGGCGATGGAGAAGAACGCCAGGGTGTCGAGGGCGTTGCCGAACAGGGTCGAGACCGTCGGCGCCAGCCACCAGTGGCGCGAGCGCCGCAGGCGGTCGAACACCTGGATGTCGAGCAGTTGCCCGAGCACATAGGCGCAGAAGCTCGCCAGGGAGATGCGCAGGACGAAGACATTGAGGGCGGCCAGCGCCGTCCAGCCCTGGAAGCTGCCGTCCTGGAAGAGCACGGAAACCCCATAGGAGACCACTAGCGCCGGCAGCATCACCCGGGCGATGACCTGCCGCGCCGCCGCCTTGCCCATCACCCGCACGGTGAGGTCGGTGGCGAGGAAGATGAAGGGGAAGCTGAAGGCGCCCCAGGTGGTGTGCCAGCCGAACAGTTGCAGCGGCAACTGCACCAGGTAGTTGCTGGCGATGATGATGAGGATGTGGAAAGCGACGAGCGCGGCGACGAGGGCACGCTGCGGGGTGGCAAGCAGGGCAGACATGGGCAGTCCTTTTTTGGTTACCTGGGGTGAGGGAACCCAGGGCGCGGAGGCGGGGCGACATTCTACGGATATGCGGAGCCTCTGGCGAGGTCGCGGCGGTCGGGACCGGCTCGATACCCTCATCGGACCGATGGGCAGACCAGGCAGCCGCCTGCTAACTTGTACGACTTCCGCACCGACAGAGAGCTTCCTGATGCACTTTCGATCGCTGGGTCGTACCGATCTCCAGGTTAGCGCCATCGCGCTGGGCACCATGACCTGGGGTGAGCAGAACACCGAGGCCGAGGCCTTCGAGCAGTTGCGCGCCGCCAAGGCCGCCGGGGTCAACTTCATCGACACGGCGGAGATGTATCCGGTGCCGCCGCGCGCCGAGACCTACACCCGTACCGAGACCATCATCGGCAACTACTTCCGCCAGCATGGCGATCGCGCCGACTGGATACTGGCCAGCAAGGCGGCCGGTCCGGGACGCGACATGGACTATATCCGCAATGGCGGGCTGGCCTTTACCAAGGCCAATCTCACCGCGGCGCTGGATGCCAGCCTCCAGCGGCTCAACACTGACTATCTGGATCTTTATCAGCTGCACTGGCCGGATCGGCGGACCAACTATTTCGGCCAGCTGGGCTATGAGCACAGCGATGCTGACTTCACCCCCCTCGAAGAGACCCTGGAAGCCCTGGATAGCCTGGTGAGGGCAGGCAAGGTCCGCCATGTCGGGCTGTCCAACGAAACGCCCTGGGGCGTGCAGCAATTCCTGCACCTGAGCGAGACACGTGGCTGGCCACGGGTGGTCTCCATCCAGAATCCCTACAACCTGCTCAATCGCAGCTTCGAGGTGGGGCTGGCCGAGCAGGCCATCCGCGAGCAAGTGGGCTTGCTGGCCTATTCGCCGCTGGCCTTTGGCGTGCTGGCGGGCAAGTACCTGCAGGGCGCGCGTCCGGAGGGCGCGCGGCTGACGCTGTTCGAACGCTTCCAGCGCTACAGCAATCCGCAGACGCAGCGCGCCGCCCAGGCCTATGTCGAGCTGGCGCGGGAACGCGGTCTGGATCCGGCGCAGATGGCCCTGGCCTTCGTCACCAGCCGGCCCTTCGTGACCAGCAATATCATCGGTGCCACCTCGCTTGCCCAGCTGGAAAGCAACCTGGCGAGCAGCGAACTGGTGCTGGACCGGGAAACCCTGGCCGCCATCGAAGCCATCCACGTCGACCAGCCCAATCCGGCGCCCTGATCGCGTGGTCTCCGGCGCCCGGTACAGCCGTTGTACCGGGCGTTTTCTTGCGCGCGGCGAAAGAGGGCTGTGACCAATAGGGCAGGGGCGCAAGGCCTGCTGTCCGCGACGCCTATTAAAACCGCTGCCCTGAAGGCCTAGAGTCGGTCGGACCTTTCCTCCCGCCGACAGGTATTCACCATGGCGTCTTACGAGATCGTGCTCCTGGGTGACCAGGATGCCTCCATCATTGCCCACCAGGCCATCCCCCAGGCCCTGGCGCTGACGGCCACGGCGTTGGGTGTCACGCTGAGATCCCGCTGGCTGCCGACTGTAGAAGCCGATGGTGCCCTTGCCCACTGCGACGGCCTCTGGTGCGTGCCCGGCAGTCCCTATCGCCATCGCGAAGGGGTGCTGGCGACCCTTGGCAGGGCGCGCGAACAGCGGATTCCCTTTCTGGGTACCTGCGGCGGGCTGCAGTACGCGCTCCTAGAGTACGTCCAGTCAGTGCTGGGCTGGACGGACGCCGCCCACGGTGAAGACGATCCGTTGGCCACCCGCGCGGTGCTGACGCCCCTGAGCTGCGCCCGCATCGAGGTGCAGAATCAGCTCCGGCTGCTGCCGGGTTCGCGCCTGGCGGAGGCGGCCGGCGCCGAACGGGTCGAGGCCACCTATCGCTGTCGCTTCGGAGTAAATCCCGCCTATCTGCCGACCTTGCTCGCCGCCGGCTGGCACATCCTCGCCTGGGATGAAGAAGGGCTACCCGCGGCCTTCGAACTGGAAAACCATCCCTGTTATTTCGGCACCCTCTATCAGCCCGAGCGGGAGGCGCTGGCCGGTCGGGTCCCCGCGGCGGTGCGCGCCTGGCTGGAAGCGGTGGTCGTGACGCGGAGCCTACGCGCATGAACCAGCTGAAGCTGCCCGAGGACTGCGTGGTGATCGCCTTCCTCTCGCAGCGCGCGGACGAGGATCCCGACTACGAGCGGATGGCCGCGCGCATGCTGGAGTTGGCGCAGGCGCAACCGGGCTTTCTCGGCATGGAGTCGGTACGCGGCGCCGATGGTCGGGGCATCACCCTGTCCTACTGGACCGACCAGGCGGCGGTCGCGGCCTGGGGTGCCCATCCGGAACATCGGCAGGCACAGCGGCTGGGCCATGAACGCTGGTATCGCTGGCATGACACCCGGGTCATGCGACTGCTGTCGTCGCGCTCCGCTGCCGGTCTCACTCCAGGCGGATCGCGCCCAGGGCCGGGGTAACGCGAATCCAGCCGACGCGACTGTCTTCGCCGATCAGCATGACTCTCTTCCAGGGGCGAAAGGGGGCGCTGTCCAGGACCAGGATGCGGTCGCCCGGATTGAGCATGACGATCAGCTGGCGGTTGGCGACCAGGCTGCGTTCCGGCATGGCGGGATACTGCATCAACGGGATCTGGCCGCCGCGGATCTGCCAGGTCTCGCCACTGGCCGCGTTGATGAAGGTCGGCAGCCGCGTCAGCAGGATGGCCAGCGCGAAGAACCCGATCAGCAGCAGGACAAGCCGCTGCCTCACGGTGCGGACGGCAACGATATCGGGTGACAGCTTGCCTAGCGAGGACATGGGAATGGCTCTGGGCGGCGGACGGTAGAGGTTCGATGCTACCGTCATGCGGCCAATTGACATCATTCGCGTATAGGAAAGGTCAACGGCTGCTCATTCGCCAGTGCCAGACTGTGAACGGCCGCAAAAGCGGCCGGCTAGAGGGGCGGATTCAGGGCGCCAGCTGGCGGGTGACTTCCAGGGCCTTGTCGAAGGACGGATAGCCGCTCTTGGCCACCGCCAGCTCGCCATAGGCGCTCTTGTAGGTCTGCGCCTGGATCGGATCCGCTTCGGGCACCAGGAAGGGGTCGGTGTACATGCGATAGAGCAGGGCATAGGCCAGCGGATAGCGATGATCGGCGGAGGCGTTCAGCAATTCCAGGACATCGTCGGTCTGCGGACCCTGCTTGATGGCGATCACCGCCCGATAGAATTCCACCTCGCCATCGGCGCTGGTGCCGCCATTGCGCAGGAGCAGGGCATCAGCGAGCTTGAGCTGTTCTTCGCTGCCACCCAGGACCAGCAGCTTGGCCTGCAACAGGTCGTTCTGGCGCAGCAGGGTGGTCTGTTCCGCGCTCAGTGGCCGCGTTTCCGCCGCCTCGTGGTGACCGCCCAGGGAGCAGCCGGCGAGGGAAACACACAGCAACGGGAGCATCCATTTCTTCATGTCGAGATCTATCCGCGGAGTCGTGACGCTGGTTCCAAACTTTGGACGATAGCAGTTCTTTGCGGCTTTGCGCAGAACCGGAAGGCAATCCTGGAGTCGTATCCGCACGTCCACAGAGCGCCCATGCCTGGCTATTTCCAGCGTCGCGCGCTTCGGGCATTGTATGCGACAAGCGGCTGGATAGACCGCCGTTCGTTTTGCCTTCACGTACAGATCAAAGGACTCCCATGATCACCAAATGTCTGTTTCCGGCAGCCGGCTATGGCACTCGTTTTCTCCCTGCGACCAAGGCCATGCCCAAGGAAATGCTGCCCATTGTGAACAAGCCGCTGGTGCAGTACGCCGTGGAGGAAGCTCTGGAGGCGGGCCTGCATCAGATCGGGATCGTCACCGGTCGTGGCAAGCGCTCGCTGGAAGACCATTTCGACATCAGCTACGAGCTGGAAAGCCAGATCAAGAACACCGACAAGGAAAAGTACCTGGTCGGTATTCGCAAGCTGATCGACAACTGCACCTTCTCCTACACCCGTCAGGTGGAAATGAAGGGCCTGGGCCACGCCATCCTGACCGGCCGCCCGCTGATCGGTGACGAGCCCTTCGCCGTGGTGCTGGCGGACGACCTTTGCCTGAACCTGGACGGCGACAGCGTCCTCAAGCAGATGGTCAAGCTGTACAACCAGTTCCGCTGCTCGATCGTGGCCATCCAGGAAGTCCCGGCCAACGAGACCAACAAGTACGGCGTGATCGCCGGCGAGATGATCCGCGACGACATCTACCGCGTGAACAACATGGTCGAGAAGCCCAAGCCGGAAGATGCTCCTTCCAACCTGGCGATCATCGGCCGCTACATCCTGACCCCGGACATCTTCGACCTGATCGAGCAGACCGAGCCGGGCAAGGGTGGCGAGATCCAGATCACCGACGCCCTGATGAAGCAGGCCCAGGACGGTTGCGTACTGGCCTACAAATTCAAGGGTCAGCGTTTCGACTGCGGCAGCGCGGAAGGCTTCGTCGAAGCCACCAACTTCTGCTTCGAGCATCTGTACAAGGCACTGTAAGACGCCCTGTGCACTGGACCAGGCCACCTGCGGGTGGCCTTGTCGTTTCTGGCGGCTGGCCATCCGCGCCGCTGCCCGGGGTGGCCTTGCGTTATGCTGGCGCCAGCAGCTGCAGAGAGAGAGCTCCATGACGACCTTTGATTTCGACCTTTTCGTGATAGGCGCCGGTTCGGGCGGCGTGCGCGCGGCGCGTTTCGCCGCCGACTTCGGGGCCCGGGTGGCGGTCGCGGAAAGCCGCTACCTCGGCGGCACCTGCGTCAACGTGGGCTGCATGCCCAAGAAATACTTCATCTACGGTGCCTCCTTTCGTGACGAATTCCGCCAGGCCCGTGGCTATGGCTGGGACGCCGAGGTCCCGGCCTTCGACTGGAATACCCTGGTCGCCAGCAAGGACCACGAGATCCGCCGGCTGAACGGCATCTACCGGGCCTTGCTGGTCAACAGCGGGGTGACCCTGCTGGAAGCCCATGCCCGCATCCTCGATCCCCATACCGTCGAGGTCGACGGCCAGCGCTATCGCTGCGAACGCATCCTCATCGCCACCGGTGGCTGGCCGGACGTGCCGGACTTCCCCGGGCGCGAGCACGCCATCACCTCCAACGAGGCCTTCTACCTGCCGGAGCTGCCCAAGCGGGTGGTGGTGGTGGGGGGTGGCTACATCGCCGTGGAATTCGCCTCGATCTTCCAGGGCCTGGGCGCTCGCACCACGCTGCTGTATCGCCGCGAGCTGTTCCTGCGCGGCTTCGACCAGGGCGTGCGCGAGCACCTGCGCGACGAGATGCAGAAGCGTGGCCATGACCTGCAGTTCAATGCCGACGTGGCGCGGATCGACAAGGCCGCCGACGGCAGCCTGCAGGTGACGCTCAAGGATGATCGGGTGCTGGAAGCCGATTGCGTGTTCTATGCCACCGGCCGCCGGCCGATGCTGGATGACCTGGGGCTGGAAAACACCGGGGTCGCCCTGGATGCGCGGGGCTTCATCGAGGTCGGCGAGACCTTCCAGACCACCGAGCCGTCGATCTACGCCATCGGCGACGTCATCGGCCGGGTGCAACTGACCCCGGTGGCCCTGGCCGAGGGCATGACCCTGGCGCGGCACCTGTTCAGTCCGGACAGCTATCGGCCATTGAACTACGACCTGATCGCCAGTGCGGTCTTCAGCCTGCCCAACCTGGCCAGCATCGGTCTGAGCGAGGAAGAGGCCCGCGAGCGTGGCCATCGGCTGAAGATCTTCCAGAGCAGCTTCCGGCCGACCAAGCTCAGCCTGACCGATGTCCAGGAGCGCACCCTGATGAAGCTGGTGGTGGATGCCGACAGCGACCAGGTGCTGGGCTGCCACATGGTGGGGCCAGATGCCGGCGAGCAGATCCAGTGCCTGGCCATCGCCCTCAAGGCGGGGGCGACCAAGGCCTGTTTCGACGACACCCTGGGCATCCATCCCACCGCTGCGGAAGAGTGGGTCACCATGCGCAAGCCGGTTCGCGAGGACGAGGCGCGCTGATCGGGCGCCGCGCCGCCGCGCGCATCACTTGGGTAGCGGCGCTACCACGGGTGTGACAGGCGCTACTGCCTCACGCCTGGCGTAGCGCTGGGCCAGCACGGCGCAGACCATCAGCTGGATCTGGTGGAACAGCATGATCGGCAGCAGCACCGGCCCCATGGTGCTGCCGGCGAACAGCACCTTGGCCATGGGCACCCCCGTGGCCAGGCTCTTCTTGGAGCCGCAGAAGACCACGGTGATCTCGTCTTCCTTGCTCATGCCCAGCAGCCGCGCGCTGTAGCGCGTGGCCAGCAGCACCAGGGTCAGCAGGGTGGCGCAGATGAACACCAGGCCCACCAGCGACAGGATCGGTGTCTCGCGCCACAGGCCTTCGATCACCGCGGCGCTGAAGGCGGTGTAGACCACCAGCAGGATGGACCCCTGGTCGACGAATTTGAGCTTGCCCTTGTGGCGATCGACCCAGTGGCCGATCACCGGGCGCAGCAGCTGGCCGGCAACGAAGGGCAGCAGCAGCTGGACGCAGATCTTGACGATGGCATCCAGGGTGCTCTGGCCATCCGAGCCGCCGTGGGCGTCGAGCAGCAACCGCACCAGCAGCGGGGTGAGGAAGATGCCGAGCAGGCTGGACAGCGACGCACTGCAGACCGCCGCCGAGACATTGCCGCGAGCCAAGGAGACGAAGGCAATGGACGACTGCACGGTGGCGGGCAGGGCGCACATGAACAGCACGCCGAGATAGAGCTCCGGTGTCACCAGGGGCGCCAGCAGCGGCTGCAGCGCCCAGCCGAGCAGCGGGAAGCTGACGAAAGTAAAGGCGAATACCAGCAGATGCAGCCGCCAGTGGGTAATGCCGGCCACCAGCGCCTGGCGCGACAGCTTGGCGCCATGCAGGAAGAACAGCAGGCCGATGGCGATGTTGGTCACCACGTTGGCGACCTGGGCAGCGAGGCCCTGGCAGGGCAGCACGCTGGCCAGGATCACCGTGGCGACCAGCAGCAGGGTGAAGTTGTCGGGCATCAGGCGGGGACGAGCCATGGTCTCTCTCGGGTTGTCTGTGGATGGGCTCAAGGCTATCGTCTCCTGACGTAGCCGACTAACGCGAAAAGCCCCAATGATGTCGTCAAACGGACAGTCTGCGGTCGAACGCTCCGTTCCCACGCTCGCTCACCTGCCACGGCGGCTCTATGCCCGCGTCGAGTCCCTGGCGCAACCGGCCTGGACACCCTGGCACCGACATCCCTGGGGGCAGCTGTCCTATGCCATCAGGGGGGTGCTCACGGTGACCACCGCCGAGGGCAGCTACGTCGCGCCACCGCAGCGGGCGGTGTGGATCGCCGCCGATGTCGAGCACCAGGTGCGTTCCTCGCCGCAGGCGGAAATGCGCAGCCTCTATGTGAGCGCCGAGGCAGCGCCCTATGTGGGCGAGCGCTGCCGGGTAGTGGCGGTCAGCCCCTTGATCCGCGAGCTGATCAAGACCTTCAGTGGCTTCGCCCGGGAATATGACGAGGACGGCGCCGAAGGCCGGCTGGTATCGGTGATGCTCGATCAGTTGCAGGCGGCGCCCGAGGTAGGGCTGTCGCTGCCGGCGCCCCAGGATGGCCGGCTGCGGCTGCTGTGCGAGGCCCTGGCGGCCAATCCGTCGGACGACCGCACCCTGGCGCAGTGGTCGGGGGTGCTGGGGGCTTCGGAAAAGACCCTGAGTCGCGCCTTCCTGCGGGATACCGAGCTGACCTTCAGGACCTGGCGCCAGCGGTTGCGGCTGATCAGTGCCCTTGAGCGCCTGGAGCAGGGCGCCGCCGTGACCGAGGTGGCGCTGGATTGCGGCTACAACTCGCCATCGGCCTTCATCGCGGCCTTTCGCCGCCAGTTCGGCGCGACGCCCGGGGCCTTCGCCCTGGGCGTCTAGTCTGGTGTTTCAGCAGTTCGCACAGGAGCTGGCGAGTGATTTTTGCTTCCTGGCCTGGCC
>NZ_JASCON010000058.1:0-33419 GCF_029959585.1 Pseudomonas sp. PS02302 | reverse complement strand
GGCTTCGCTACGCTCAGCACCAACCTACGGCGCGGGCATGGCTTTCGTAGGTTGGGTTGAGCGCCAGCGAAGCCCAACATTGCCCAGGGCCCAACCCCGCTGTTGGGCTTCGCTACGCTCAGCGCCAACCTACGGCGCGAGCCCGCGCCATGGAAACCATGGCCGCGCCAGCCCTCACTCCTCCCACAGATGAATCCCCAGATCGGTCCGCCCCGGCGCCAGCTCGGGCTTCAGGGTGAGTGCCGGAATCTGGTAATCCCCACCATTCTGCCGCCGAAACGCCAGGGGCGTGTCCGTGGCCAGTCCATCCAGCCGCGCTCCATAGGCCTGGCACAGTCGCTCGAAGCCGGCGGCGTCCAGCTTGCTCGTGCGATAGACCGGAAACGGCGGTAGCACGCTGAAGCCGGGATAGAAGAGGATGCCGTGCTGGATGGGAAAGAGGATGTCATCCAGCGCGCCATTGATGCCGCGCTCGCTGTAATGCGACGCCCAGCCGCCACAGGTCACCACCAGCATGGCGCGCTTGCCGGCCAGGGTGCCTTCGCCATAGCGGTCACCCCAGTGAGTGTCGCTGTGCTCGCCGACGCCATAGGCGAAGCCGCAGGCATAGACACGTTCCACCCAGCCCTTGAGGATGGCCGGCAAGGAAAACCACCACAGCGGAAATTGCAGGATCAGCACATCGGCCCACAGCAACTTGGCCTGCTCGGCGGCGATATCCGCCGGTTGCTGGCCGGCGGCATAGGCCTGCCGCGAATCCAGGACCGCATCGAAGCGTGCCCCAGGCGCCAGGTGTGGCGCGTCCGCCGCATCCAGGGTGGCCTTCCAGTGCAGGGCATAGAGATCGGAGACCTGGACCTCATGGCCGGCCGCCTGCAGATGGGCCACGGCGAAGTCGCGCAGCGCACCGTTGAGCGATCGGGGTTCGGGATGGGCGTAGACCAGCAGGACCTTCATGGCACGTACCTCTCGCGGGAAAGGTGGCCAGGCTAGGTGACGGCGGAGTTATGCTGGAAATGAATTACCGAAACAGTAGCCATTGCCATGCACAATAGCTTGCGCCGCCTCGATCTCAATCTGCTGGTGACTCTCGACGCCCTCCTGGTGGAACTCAACGTCACCCGCGCCGCGCGCCGGCTGAATCTGGCGCAGCCCACCGTCAGCCTGCAGCTGGGCCGGCTGCGCCAGCTGCTGGACGATCCCCTGCTGCTACCTGGGCCGCGCGGCATGCGACCCACGGCGCGCGCGGCGGCGCTGCGTGAACCCTTGCGCCAGGCGCTGGCCGCCCTGGACGAGGCGCTGGCACCGGCCGCCCCCTTCGAACCGGCGCGCGCCGAGCGAACCTGGCGCATCGCCGCCAGCGACCACAGTGCCACCACGCTGCTCACCCCGCTGCTGGCTGACCTGCGCCAGCAGGCGCCCGGTATCCGCCTGGCGCTGCTGGACAAGAAGCCGGCGTTGCTCGCCGAGCAACTGGAGGGGGATCGCCTGGACCTGGCGCTGGACGTGGCCGATACCGCCGCAGCGGGTCTGCGCCAGCGGCTGCTGTTCACCGAACACTATCTGCTGGCGGGCCGGCGCGGCCATCCGGCGCTGCAGCAACCTGTGTCCCTGGAAACCTTCTGCCAACTGGATCAGGCGCTGGTCTCGCCAAGCGGTGGCGGTTTCGCCAGCGTCACTGACCGGTTGCTGGCGGAACAGGGCCGCGAACGGCGGGTGGTGCTGTCGGTGCCCCACTTCGCCACCCTGGCCAGTGTCCTCCTGGTCAGCGATCTGGTGGCCCTGCTGCCCGCCCAGATCGCTCTGAACCTTCCCGGCCTGCAGGTCCAGCCGCCCCCCCTGGCCATCCCGGGCTTCGACATGCTGCTGCTCTGGCCCGAACGCCTGCACCGCGATCCAGCCCATGCTTGGCTGCGCGAACGCATCGTCGCCAGCCTCGTGAGCTGAACGCTCGCCTGACCAATCGACTCTCTGCATGGAGGGCATACAGCGGCTTGGCTGTTCGCCCCGGTCCTGGCCCGGCATCCTTGGTCACCTCGTACGAACGCGGCACGACTGCCCGCAGTCGCATGCTTCGTCCCTTCCTTTTCTGGAGTCCTCCATGGCCAAGCTACGCCTCTTCACCTCGCCATCCGCCTTTCCCAATCCGCAGCGGCTGCGGCTGTTCATCCAGGAAAAGGGCATCGCCGACCAATTCGAGGAGGTCATCCTGAAGATGGCGCCGGAAGGCGAGCAACGCCAGTGGCAGCACCTCAAGCGCAATCCCTGGGGCGAGACGCCGACCCTGGAACTCGCCGAGGGCGGCTACCTGGCCGAGAGCGCGGCCATCGCCCGCTATCTGGACAACAGCTATCCCGGACGCAAGGTAATGGGCGAAACGCCGCTGGAGCAGGGCCAGGACGCCATGTGGAACGACCGCATCTTCGTCCATGTGCTCTATCGCATCGTGACCATGTTCCATGTGCAGCACGAAGGCCTCGGCCACAAGCTGGAGCTGACCCACAATCCGCAGTGGGGCGAGCATTGCCGCAAGGAAGCCCTGATGCACGCGGCGCTGGTGGATCGGCACCTGGCCGATGGTCGCGAGTGGCTGCTGGGCGGCGCGGCGCCGACCTTTGCCGACATCACCCTGTGCACCGCCATCGCCTTCTCCAAGTTCCCCACCAACCAGACGCCGCTGGACGAGCGCTTCGAGCACCTGGCGGCCTTCTGGGCGCGCTGGCAGCAGCGCGACAGCTTCCGCGCGGCCTATGCCGACGGCAACAGCGGACTGGACGAACTGGCGGCCCTGGCGCGCGGCTGATTCCGTTCAGACCGCCGATCTGCCTGGGTCGAGGCCCCGTAGCGTGGAAAACGGCGCAGCCTTTTCCACTGGACTGACCGCTAACCACCCCCGCGCCCACCGGGAGAGGGCCGGGGTGAGGGTCGCACGCCCGCCTCGCTAGCCGAGCCGCTCGCGCAATACCGCCAGGGCCACCTCCGGTCCACCGACGACGATGCTGGCCGGTACCGCCAGCATCAGGTTCAGCGGCAGGCCGAATTCCTCCAGCGTCCAGCCGTCACGGTCCAGCAGCCCCACGCCTACCCACTCGGGATGTCGCGCGCGAATCCGCTCGGCCAGGCTGCCCGCCTCCGGTACATAGCCCACCACCGGCTTGCCCAGCGCCACCGCATAGCCCACTTCGAAGCAGGTGCCGCTGTCGGGCTCGGCGCCGCGAAAGAAATCCAGGCTGGCCAGGACGCCATCCGCCTGCTCGATCAGCGCCAGATTCGCCCGATAGATCCAGGCCGCCTGCTCCCCTGGTTCGGTCAGCCCCGGAGGAAGGGCGTTGTCCAGCGGAAACAGCCCCGTGCAGCCGTGACGGGCGCACAGTGCCTTGAGCGCCTCGCCCTGGGCGACGGCATCGGGCCGAAAGACCTCGGGACCGGCAAGATAGATACGGGGTGGCATGGCAGGACCTCGCGAAATGGCCAGTGTAGAGGGTGGGTGGTACCCCGTCTGCCTGACAAGGTTTCCTGGCCGCCCTGCCACTCGTGCTGCCGGCATGACCGTTTACGCAATAACCAATCCGCCCGGCCCCGGCTGTATACGTTTTGAAAGCTAGACCTTTTACCATCGGCGCACCTTGAGAGCCTGAATCCTCCGCTGTCCGGAATCGGCTCGCCTCCTGGGCATGCTCGCTTTGGTGTCGCCTGATGTCTGGCCGTTTTCTGCTGACCGCTCACCTCAATCGACTGATCAATGCCTTGCTGGTGGTGACCTCGCTCGCCACCGCCTGCGGCATGGCCTTGCTCGTCCAGCAGGCCCAGGAGAATTCGACGAGCATGGGCCTGACCCGTGACCAGTTGCCGGTCTACGAAGAGGCGCTGGAGTTGGTGCAAGCCATCTCCGCCGAACGTGGCCCGACCAATGCCCTGCTCGGCGGTCGCGGCGGCGATAGCCATGAGCTGGCGCACGCCCGGGCCCTGAGCGATCAGCGCTTCGCCCGGCTACAGGTGCTGTTGCAGGGCTGCCGGCAATGCAGCGTGACCGCCGAGCAGGCGGCAAACGGCTATCAAACGCTGCTGCAGGCCCGTGCCCGGGTCGACCAGCGCCTGCGGGCGACGCCGGACGATCCCGCGCCCCAGGACATCGCCACCGTGGTCCAGGGCCTGTTCCGCGCCCTCGACAGCAACTTCATCACCGCCGACCTTACCCTGCACGACCTCATCCAGCGCAGCCCGGCCGTGGCCATCTACCTGGTCAATGCCAAGCTGGCCGCCCGCCTGCGCGACACCGCCGGACGCCTGGGTTCGCTGCTGACCCCGGCGCTGCAGGCGCAGCGCCTGCCCAGCGGGGCGGAACAGGTCCAGTTGCTGCAGACCCAGGGTCGCATCAACCAGCTGATGGATCTCCTGCGCAGCAACCTCAACCTGGCCCCCGGCCGTCCCGAGCACGACCGCTTCGTGCAGGTGCAGGAGCGCTACCTGGGCGAAGGCCTGGACTGGTACCACCAGACCCTCGCCGCCCTGGCGACCGGCACGGCGCCCACTGCGGCCAGCTTCGCCCAGGGCTATGTCCCGACCATGGTCAGCATCCTGGAGTTGCGCGACGAGATGCTGAGTCTGGCCCATGACGAAGCCGATGCCCTGGCGCGCGAAGCCCAGCTGCGGTTGTGGCTGACCATCGCCGCAGCGGTGGGCATCCTGCTGGCGCTGGGCACTGGTCTGCTGTTGCTCAAGCAGCGCCTGCTGACGCCGCTGCTGGCCAATACCCAGCGCCTGCTCAGCCTCAGCCGGCGCGCCCGACCGCTCGGGACGGTGGCCGAAGATGACCCGCGCAGCCTGTTCGCCGCCTTTGCCCAGCTGGAGGACGAGTTGCTGCAGGCCGACCGGCTGCGTGAGGAGCGTGATGCCCTGATCGCCGAACTGGGGGTCCGCGCGGAGACCGACTACCTGACCGGCCTGGCCAATCGACGCGCCTTCGAACGCGAGCTGGCGCAGGGGGTGACCCGCACCGCCGGGCAGCTGGCGGCGATCGCCTTCGATATTGACCACTTCAAGCGCATCAACGACACCTACGGGCACGCCGCCGGCGATCTGCTGCTGCAGCAACTGGCGCAGCGCTGCCGCGAGCTGCTGCGTCCCGGTGATCGCATCGCCCGGATCGGTGGCGAGGAATTCGCCGTGCTCGCCGATGTGGCCCAGCCGACCGACGCCCTGGCACTGGCCGAGCGCCTGCGCTGCGGCATCGCCGAGGCGCCCTTCGCCGTCGGCCCGACCGAGGCGCTGCCGGTCAGCGCCAGCTTCGGCGTGGCGGTGACGCCGCGGCTGGCGGAAGGCGTCCCGGTCCGCCTGCTGGCCCAGGCCGATGCCGCCCTCTACCGGGCCAAGCATCGCGGGCGCAATTGCAGCGAGATCGCCGAACCCGGCTAGACCGGCAGCGCCAGCGACCGCGGCAGCGCTTCGTCGAGCAGCCGGCAGGCGGCCTCGCCGACGCGACGCACGCCCTCCTCGATCCCCGGGCGCTGGGCCTGGGCA
The DNA here is from genome assembly GCF_029959585.1 of Pseudomonas sp. PS02302. Classification (NCBI taxonomy): domain Bacteria; kingdom Pseudomonadati; phylum Pseudomonadota; class Gammaproteobacteria; order Pseudomonadales; family Pseudomonadaceae; genus Pseudomonas; species Pseudomonas sp. PS02302. Next base: position 27,899 of record NZ_JASCON010000058.1, on the reverse strand, counting down.
TAGTTCAGGCGCAGGCAGTTACGGTACTTGCCCGAGGCGGAAAAGATGCTGCCGCAGGCGATCTGCACGCTCTGGGCGAGCAGTTCGCGATTGAGTCGATGACTGTCGCAGGCCTCGGGCAACTCGACCCACAGCAGGAAGCTGCCCTGGGGCTGGCTGACCCGGGTACCCGCGGGAAAGTAGCGCTGCACCCAGGCACTCATCAGGTCGCGATTGCGCTGGTACTGGGCGCGCATGCGCCGGACGTGCACGGTGTAGTGGCCGGCGGCGATGAATTCAGCGATGGCCAGCTGCGGCTGGGGGGCGGTGCAGCCGGTGCCTATGTACTTGAGGTGCAGGATGCGCTCGGCATAGCGCCCGGGCGCCACCCAGCCGACCCGGAGACCGGGTGCCAGGGTCTTGGAAAAGGAACTGCAGAGGATTACCCGATCGTCTTCGTCGAAGGCCTTGAGCGCTCGCGCCCGCGGATAGCCATAGAGCAGATCGCCATAGACATCGTCTTCGATCACCGCCAGGTCGTGCTTGCGCGCCAGGGCCACCAGCTGGCGCTTGTTGGCCTCGGGCATGCAGTAGCCCAGGGGATTGTTGCAACTGGGGGTGAGCTGGATGGCCCTTACCGGCCATTGTTCCAGGGCCAGTTCCAGCGCCGGCAGGCTGATGCCGGTGCGCGGATCGGTAGGGATCTCCAGTGCCTTGAGGCCCTGACCCTTGAGGGTCTGCATCACCCCGTGAAAGGTCGGCGAATCCACCGCGACGATGTCGCCCTCCTGGCAGGTGGCGCGCAAGGCCGTGGCCAGGGCCTCGTGGGCACCGCTGGTGATGACGATGTCATCGGCGGTGAGCACGCAGCCGGCATCCAGCTGCAGCCGGGCCACCTGTTCGCGCAAGGCCGCCACGCCCTGGATGCTGTCGTAGGACAGCCCGGCATTGCCCGGCCGCCGCGCCAGGCGCGCCATGCCGGCCAGCAAGGGGGCCAGGGTCGGCGCCTCGGTATCCGGCAGGCCGCGGCCGAGTTGCACCCGTACCGACTCCGGGGTGCTGGTCATCAGCTCCCGTACCGGCTCCCAGCCGGACACCTCCACCGGCCAGCGCGCCGGACGGGTCACCCGCGGCAACTCGATGACGCGTCTTTCCAGGCGGACGAAATAGCCGGACTTGGGCCGTGGCTCCACCAGCCCGCGGTCCTCCAGCAGCCGATAGGCCTGCTGCACCGTGGCCAGACTGACCCCGTGCTCCTGGGCCAGGGCGCGCACCGACGGCAGGCGTTCGCCTGGTCGATAGAGGCCTTGTTCGATACGACGGCCGAGGGCATCGGCCAGCAGCTGATAGCGATTCATGCCCGGACTATAGCGGCGTAGACAGGAAACGCGCGCCATACAGATGGCCACGCCCTGCACCATACAGCTGAGCGCTGTAAGGCGGCTGTATGGCGGACAACCCATCGGCCTGGGTCTGCCCCTGACCGTAGCGGCGGCGGAGCATGGAGACAGCCCAGGAGAGACGCCATGCCCAGAGACCCCAGCCTTCACGATCAGACTCGCGCCAGCGGCTGCTGGCTGCTGTTCCAGCGCCAGCTGACCACCCGCCGCATCCTGCCGGACCTTACCGACCGGGAACTGGCCGATATCGGCCTGGATCGCCATACCGCCCTGCACGAGGCCCAGCGCCCCTGGTGGCGGCTGCTGCTGGAGGCCTGGCGTCAGTCCGGCAGGCGCGACAGCCGCGCCGCCCAGTCCGCCACCGGTGCCGGCGACTCCGGGTGCCAGAGTCTGCGCCAGACCACCGCCAGCTGTTCGCGACCGCCGCGCTCGCGCGGCCACAGCGAGGGTTCGGCGACCAGTCGCCAACCGCTGGCCTCGCGCTGAGCCAGGGCGAAACGGAAACTGTGGTAGCCGGTGGCGCCAAGGCGCAGATCGGTCACCACCAGGTCGTCGCCCAGGCGGTCATAGCGCAGCCAGTCGTCGGTGAACCAGCGCAGCCGCTGTTCGGCCGGCGAGTCGGCGACGATCGGCGCCAGTTCGCCCCCGCGTGGCAGCGGGACCAAGGTGGGCGGGCGGTCGTCGAACAGCCCCACCCAGGTTTCCCGGTAGCGTTCGGGTCCGTCATCCACCATGACCCGCCAGAGCAGACTGGTGAAGGGCAGCGGCGCGCTGAACAGGCGTGCATCCGCCTGCCCCTGGGCCGCCAGCGCCTGGCGTACCTGGCGCTCGGCGGAATATTTGGCCACCAGGGTCCAACCCAGATAGGCCGTGGAGAGCAGCAGGGCCACCATGGCCAGCCGAGGGGTTCTGCCCCGGGGGCCAATCACCAGGCCAGCGAGTACCGCCACCAGCAACGGCAGGGTATAGAGCGGATCGATGATGAAGACGCTGGACCAGGCTATCGGGGTGGTCGGCAGCGGCCAGAACAGCTGGGTGCCATAGGTGGTGAAGGCATCCAGCAAGGGATGAGTAATGAGCACCAGCCAGAGCGTCAGGAACAGGCGTGCCTGGCTGTAACCCGGATCGCGCCAGCGACTGCAGATCGAGGTCAGCAGCAGGGCCAGTCCGGTCAGCACGAACAGCGAATGGCTGAAGCCACGGTGGTAGGTCATCTCCTTGACGGCATCGCCGTAGTCGATGACCACATCGAGATCCGGCAGGGTGGCCAGGGCGGCGCCATAGAGGATCGCGCGCCGACCCTGCCAGCGACCCAGCAGTGCGGTCTGGACGGTAGCGCCGAGCACGGCCTGGGTCAGCGAATCCACCGGTCAGAGCTCCCGGGCGAAGTCGAGCATCAGCCGCGCCAGGGCCTGGGGCGTCTGCAGCGGCATCAGGTGACCGGCACCGGGAATGACCTCCAGCCGGCTGTTGGGGAAGGCCGCCAGGGTGGTGCGGCGCTGTTCGTCCGGACCCGGCACCTGCTGGTCATCGGCGCCGCAGACCAGCAGCACCGGATAGTCCAGGGTCTCGATGCGGTCGCTCCAGTCCTCCCGACTGCCATGATCGACCCAGGCCCGCCAGGCTTGCAGATTCAGGCGCTGGGCATCGGCGATCACCACCTCGCGGATGGCATCGGGCAGGCGATGGGCGCTGGACTCGTCGACAAAGGCCTCGGCCTCCGCCCGGCTCTTGCCATAGGCGCGCTGGGCATCGCGATCCGCCTCGCTCATGGGCTGCGGCCCGGGCGGCGAGGGCGCCACCAGGATCAGTCCGAGCAGATACTCCGGTCGCCGCGCTGCCAGCACCACGGCCACCTTGCCGGTCATCGAATGGCCGACCAGGATGCACCGCTCCAGGCCCAGGGCGCGGATGCTGGCATCCACCTGGTCGGCCATCTCGGCGACGCTGTAGCCCTCGACCGCGGCGGCATCGCCGAAGCCCGGCGTATTGAGCGCCACGCAACGGTGTTCGCCATCTAGGTAGGGCGCGGTGGGAAACCAGGTGCGGTGCGAGCCGCCGAGAAAGTGCATGAGCACGAAGGTGGGCGAGCCGCTGCCCTGCTGACTGTGGGGAAGCATGGGAAATCCTCGGTGCGGGGCTGAAGGCGGATACGTCTCAGATGGAGGGGTAGGCATCGCGCTAAGTTCCGCTTCGCTGAAGACCCCGCAACCCGGGCCGCGCTGGCCGGTCTCAACCAGAACCGCCCCCTTTCCGGAGTCCACCATGGCCGATCTGTCGCGCTTCCCCATCACCCACCGCTGGCCCGCCCGGCATCCCGAGCGCCTGCAACTCTATTCGCTGCCCACGCCCAATGGCGTCAAGGTGGCCATCCTGCTGGAAGAGCTCGGCCTGCCCTACGAAGTGCATCGCATCGACTTCGGCCAGGACGACCAGCACACTGCGGAATTCCTCTCCCTGAGCCCCAACAACAAGATCCCCGCCCTCCTCGACCCCGACGGCCCCGGTGGCGAACCCCTGGGGCTGTTCGAGTCCGGCGCCATCCTGCTCTACCTCGCGGAAAAGACCGGACGCCTGCTGCCCGAGGCGCCGGCGCAGCACTACCAGGCCATCCAGTGGCTGATGTTCCAGATGGGCGGCATCGGCCCGATGTTCGGCCAGCTCGGCTTCTTCACCAAATTCGCCGGCAAGGACATCGAAGACAAGCGCCCCCGCGACCGCTACGTGACCGAGGCCCGGCGCCTGCTCGGCGTGCTGGAGGGTCAGCTCAGGGGCCGCGCCTGGATCCTGGGCGAGGACTACAGCCTCGTCGACATCGCCACTTTCCCCTGGATCCGCGCCCTGCTGGAGGTCTACCAGGTGGCCGACCTGATCGGCTTCCAGGACTTTCCCGAGGTCCGTCGCGCCCTCGACGCCTTCCTCGCCCGCCCGGCGGTGCAACGCGGCCTGCAGATCCCGGCTGCGCCCTGATGCCGGCCGACGTTGAACGGCGGCTGCCTCAGAAGGCGCTGGCGGAACGTCCGGCCTTCAGGTGCTCGCCGGCCGCCCCAGCCCTAGCGCAACTGACTGTCCTTGCTCGCCCGCCGGTTGTAGCCGCCGGCGCGCTGGTCTTCGGCGTCCTGCTCGGACTGGCAGCGGATGCACAGGTGCACCCCCGGGACCGCCTGGCGGCGCGCCTCGGGGATGGCGTCGCCGCACTCCTCACAATGGGTGAGGCTCGCGCCTCGGTGCAGACGGCTGCGGGCGCGTTGCACCGCATCGTCCACCGTGCTGTCGATCTGTTCCTGAACCGCGCCGTCTCCGGCCCAACCATTGGCCATGGCTGATCTCCCGCTGCATTGCCCTGATAGCCATTGGAAGCGCAGTTCGCGCAGTTGTTCGCTGCCGCCCAGCATCCGCTCGTCGTGGCAGCGCCTGCTGTGGCTGCTGATGCTGGGCTTGGCGCTGACGGGCTGTGCCAGCCGCGACCTGCTGCGCCAGGTCACGACCGGGCTCTGCGTGCCCAATGCCCGCCTCACCGGCCTGGCCACCCCCTGTCGCCAGGTGGTGGAAGACCCCGGCTTCGCCGTGCTGCGCGCGCCGGGTGAGCGACAGCATTTCATCCTGGTGCCGCTGCGGCCCCTGCGCGGGCTGGAGAGTCCGGCGCTCTGGCAGTCCGGCCAACCCAACTGGTTCGGTCTGGCCTGGCGCCAGCGCTGGTACCTGAGCGCCTGGGGCCAGGCGCCGGTGGCGGACGAGCGGATCGCCCTGGCCCTCAATGCTCCCAGCGGGCGCAGCCAGGATCAGTTGCATGTGCACCTGGCTTGCCTACGGCCCGAGGTGCGCGAGCAGCTCTCGCCACTGGCACCCGAGCTGGACGAACACTGGCGCGCGCTGCCCATGGCGCTGGCGGGCAGTCGTTATCAGGCGCGGCGGCTGAGCGAAGCCCAGTTGCTGGCCGCGGATTTCTTCCAGGCCCTGGCCAGCCAGCCGCCCTACCCGCTGCCGGACCCACGGCTGTCGCTGGCGGTAGTGGCGCTGCCGAGCCAGGACGCCAGCCGCCAGTTCCTGCTGCTGGTCGGCCGCGCAGGCAGCCAGCCGGGTGACCAGGGTTCCGCCGAGCGGCTGCTGGCGGCGGACTGCCAGGGAACGACCGGGGCCCCGGCGACTCAATAGCGCCAGCGCGCCAGGAGGCCCTATGCCGCAGGAATTCCAAGAACTCTTCGACTTCATTGATCAGCTGCTCGCCTGGTCCGACTTCTATCTCAAGTCCGGCCTGCTGCTCTGCGGGGTGGGCATGCTGGCTGGCGCCATCGCCTGGAAACACTGGTGGGGCAAGGCGCTGGCCTTCGGCTGCGCCGGCCTGGGCGCACTCGCGGCCCTGAGTCTGGATCTCTTGCAGCGCCTCTGAAGCGCCGCCGGCAAGATCCTGAATAACCTGGCAGCTTTCGCCTGCCGCCGCATGGCGGCAAGATGACACTGGCCGTCGCTTTCCGCCGCCAAAGCTTGAACTGCTTCACCGTCTCGAACAGCGGGCGCTACGGGTTGGCGGATAGAGCGCGGCAGCTTGCTAGGGTACTGCCCCACAATAATCCGGCTTGTTTACCACGGCCTTCATCTTTTCAGCTCATGCATAAAGACCCGATCATGCCCATGTCCCCATCTCGCCTGCTGTCCCGCCTCCCGCATCTCGGCCTCTGCCTGGCCGCCTCCCTCGCTTCCCTGGCCGGCACCGCCGTGGCCCAGGAAGGCACTGCCCGCTGGGTCAGCGACAGCCTGACCACCTATGTCCGCAGTGGTCCCACCGATGGCTATCGCATCGTCGGCACCCTCAAGTCCGGGCAGAAGGTCGAACTGATCAGCACCCAGGGCGACTACAGCCAGGTGCGCGGCGAAGGCGGCAGCACCGTCTGGATCCCCAATGCCGACCTGCAGGCCAAGCCCGGCCAGGCCGAGCGCCTGCCGCAGCTGGAACAGCAGGTGGCCGAGTTGAGCGGCCAGCTCAAGACCATCGACGACAGCTGGAAGAATCGCGTCCAGGGCATGCAGGAGACCCTGGATTCGCGCAAGAAGCAGATCGACGAACTGGAGAGCCGCCGCAAGGACCTCGACGCCCAGCTCACCCAGGCCCAGTCGGAATTGCGCAGCACCCAGGCCAAGCTCGGCAACGAGAACAAGCAGGCGCTGATGCAGTACATGGTCTACGGCGGCAGCATCGCCGGCGCCGGCCTGCTGGCCGGCCTGATCCTGCCGTCCATGACGCGGGGTCGCAAGAAGAACGACCGCTGGTTCTAGACGTCGGCTACCAGCCGTCCTCACGGCGGGGTGGAACCCGGGGTCGCGGCGCGTGCCTTAAAAAGGCACCGCTTCTGCTACCGTGGCCCGACGCCTCCCGTCCAGACGAGCCCCCATGCCCGACACCCCGCGCGTTCGCATCCAGCAGGTCGAGACCCTTTCCGCCGACTGGGGCCTGCTGAAAAAGACCACCTTCGACTACCTGCGCCGCGACGGCAGCTGGCAACGCCAGACCCGCGAGACCTACGACCGCGGCAATGGCGCCACCATCCTGCTGTATGACCGCGCGCGGCGCACCGTGCTGCTGATCCGCCAGTTCCGCCTGCCGACCCTGGGCAACGGCCTGGACGACGGCCTGCTGGTGGAGACCCCCGCCGGCCTGCTCGACGCGGCCGCCCCCGAAGAGCGCATCAAGGCCGAAGTCGAGGAAGAGACCGGCTATCGCCTGGACAACGTCCAGCACCTGTTCGACGCCTTCATGAGTCCCGGCTCGGTGACCGAGTTGCTGCACTTCTTTGCCGCCGAATACCGCGCCGACCAGCGCATCGCCGACGGCGGTGGCCTGCACGAGGAAGGCGAGGACATCGAGCTGCTGGAATTGCCCTTCGACGAGGCCCTGGCCATGGCCCGTGACGGTCGGCTGCTGGATGGCAAGACCATCATGCTGCTGCAGTACGCCGCCCTCTACCTGCTGTCGCGCTAGCCCATGGAACTGATCCGCAACCGTATCGAGCGGCAGGTGATGAGCCTCACCGGACTGTCCCTGGGCGAGGTCGACTACGAGCAGCCGCCGGGCGATCCGGGGCTGTTCGGGCCTGGCAGCGTCCCCTGGCGGGTGCACAGCGACTTCACCTGCATGCTGATCGGCGGCATCGCCGCCCTGCTCATGCAGACCCTGCACCCGCTGGCCCTGGCCGGGGTCTGGGACCATTCGAAGTTTCGCGAAGACATGCTCGGCCGCCTGCGCCGCACCGGCCAGTTCATCGCCGCCACCACCTTCGGCAGCCGCGGCGATGCCGAGCGGCTGATCGCCCGGGTCCAGGCCATCCACCGGCATATCCGCGGCCAGGCCGCCGACGGTCGCCCCTACAGCGCCGAAGACCCGGCGCTGCTGACCTGGGTCCATGTGGCCGAGGTCAGTCATTTCCTCGCGGCCTATCTGCGCTATTTCGATCCCCAGCTGCCGGGTGCCGAACAGGATCGCTACTACGCCGAGATCGCCCTGGTCGCCGAACGCCTGGGCGCGACCGACGTGCCCCGTTCGCGAGCGGAAATCGCCGCCTACTACCAGGCGATCCGTCCCCAGCTGGTCTGCGACGAACGCAGCCGCGAGGTCTGCCGGGTGCTGCTGCAGGCGCCCGCGCCCAGCGCCCTGGCCAAGCCCTTCGGCGCCCTGATGATGCAGGCCGGCATCGACCTGCTGCCCGACTGGGCCAGTGCGGAGCTGGGTTTCCACCAGGGTCCGCTGCAACGGCAGCTGATTCGCACCGGTATCGGCGCCACCGCCCCGGTGCTGCGCTGGGCCGTCCGCAACGGCTCTTCCCATCGCGCCAGACGGCGGATGGGGATCGAGGGCTGAGACAGGTTGGGTTGCGACGGCTCCATCGTCGAAGCCCAAGAGCCCGAGGTACGTCAAGGCATTCGGACGACCCCCTCTCCCCCAGGGAGAGGGTTGGGGTGAGGGCGCGCCTTGCGACGAAGTCCCAGTGGAAAAGGCTGCGCCGTTTTCCACGCTACGGCTACACCTCAGGCCGCACCGTAGGTTGGGTTGCGACGGCTCCACCGTCGAAGCCCAAGAGCCCGAGGTACGTCAAGGCATTCGGACGACCCCCTCTCCCCCAGGGAGAGGGTTGGGGTGAGGGCGCGCCTCGCGACGAAGCCCCAGTGGAAAAGGCTGCGCCGTTTTCCACGCTACGGCTACACCTCAGGCCGCACCGTCGAAGCCCAACAGCTGGGATTCGACGTAGCAACAGAGGGTATCCGCCCCTGGCCCTACAGCATCCGCACCTTGATCGACCGGCCCTTGATCTTGCCTTCGCTCAGCCGCTGCAGTGCCTGGCGGGCAATATCGCGCTCCACGGCGACGAAGGCCTGGTTGTCGAACAGGGTGATCTTGCCGATCTTGGCGCCGGGCAGGCCGGCGTCGCCGGTCAGGGCGCCGAGGATGTCGCCGGGGCGCAGCTTGTCCTTCTTGCCCGCCGCCAGGGCCAGGGTGTGCATGGTCGGCACCAGCGGCTCCGGGGTGTCGCGCAGGGCGCCGAGGGGCTGCCAGTCCAGCGGCGAGCCCTGCTGAGCCTCGATGGCCTGGGCGCGGCTGGCCTCGGCCGGTGCCACCAGCGACAGCGCCAGGCCCTGCTCTCCCGCCCGCCCGCTGCGGCCGATGCGATGCACGTGCACCGCCGGATCGCGGGACAGCTCCACGTTGATCACGGCTTCCAGGCCGGCGACGTCGATGCCGCGGGCCGCCACGTCGGTGGCCACCAGCACGCAGAGACTGCGGTTGGCGAACATCGCCAGCACCTGATCGCGCTCGCGCTGCTCCAGATCGCCATGCAGGGCAGCCGCGGAGATGCGCTGGGCATGCAGCGCCTCGACCACCTCCTGGCACTGCTGACGGGTCTGGCAGAAGGCCACGGCACTGGCCGGGCGATGGTGCCGGAGCAGGCGCACCACGGCGGCGAGGCGGTCCTGGGCGGCGATCTCATAGAAGCGCTGACGGATCTGGGTGTCGCTGTGCTGACTCTCGACGCTGATGCGCAGCGGCGCGCGCAGATAGTCCTGGGCCAGGCGCTCGATGCCTTCCGGATAGGTCGCCGAAAACAGCAGCGTCTGCCGCCGCGCCGGCGTCTGGCTGAGGATGTCGGCGATGGCCTCGATGAAGCCCATGTCGAGCATGCGATCGGCTTCGTCGAGCACCGCGACATTGAGCCCGTCCAGCACCAGGGTGCCCTTGCGCAGGTGCTCCTGTACCCGCCCCGGGGTGCCGACGATCACCTGGGCGCCATGCTCCAGGGAGGCGATCTGCGGCCCCAGCGGCATGCCGCCGCAGAGGGTCAGGATCTTCAGGTTGGGCGTGGTGCGTGCCAGGCGACGCAGTTCGCGGGCCACCTGATCCGCCAGTTCGCGGGTCGGACAGAGGACCAGGGCCTGACAGCCGAAATAGCGCGGATTGAGTCCCGTCAGCAAGCCGATGCCAAAGGCCGCCGTCTTGCCCGAACCGGTCTTGGCCTGGGCGATGAGGTCCTGGCCCTTGAGGATGATGGGCAGGCTGGCCGCCTGGATGGGCGTCATGCTCAGGTAGCCGAGTTCGGCCAGATTGGCCTGCATGGCCTCGGCCAGTGGCAGGGAAGCGAAGGATGAGGGCACGGGAGTCCTGTGAAACGGCTGGTAAAGGTTTACCAGTTTAGCAGAAGGGTACCCAGGCTCCGGTGAATGGACGCTGGATGAGGGGCTACCTATGCTAAGGGGTACGACAACTCAAGGAAGCTGCACCATGTTCGACCGGCCTGTGCTCTATACCCACCCCATGTCGCGCGGACGCATCGTGCGCTGGCTGCTGGAGGAGCTCGGACAACCCTACGAGGTGCAGCGGGTCGACTACGGGCCGGCGATGAAATCCCCGGCCTATCGCGCCATCAATCCCATGGGCAAGGTGCCGGCGCTGCGCCATGGCGCCGCCGTGGTGACCGAGACCGCCGCCATCTGCGCCTATCTCGCCGACGCCTTTCCCGCCGCCGGGCTCGCGCCGCCGCTGAGCGATCCGGCGCGCGGGGCCTACTACCGCTGGCTGTTCTTCGCCGCCGGTCCGCTGGAGGCCGCCACCACCGACCAGATGCTGGGCGTCGTCCTGCCCGAGGACCCGCAGAAGCGCCGTGCGGTGGGCTATGGCAGCCTTGCCGAGGTGCTCGACACCCTCGACGCCGCCCTGGCCCCGGGCGAGTACCTGGTGGACGATCGCTTCACCGCCGCCGATGTCTATGTCGGCGCCCATCTCGCCTGGGGCATGGCCTTTGGCACCATCGAGAAGCGTCCGCACTTCGAGCGCTATGTCGCCGGGCTGGTAAGCCGCCCGGCCGCGGTACGCGCCCGCGAACTCGACGACGCCGAGCTCGCCACGCTCAACTAGTACCCGCGCCTACAGCTCCACCGGTCCACGCGGATGGTGCAACGGGCAACCGTTGCGCGCGCTGCGGAACTGCGACGACATCTCGTAGGCTGGCTGCCGCGACCTCATGATGCCGCCAAGGGGTCGATGCGCGGCCAGACCGTGCCAGGGGCTGAACACCATGCCGTCATCCACCTCACGCGAGCGCGCCTCGTTCCAGGCCGGTTGCGGCTGGACCTCCAGGCGCGCCACGGTCACATAGGGACTGAGATCTTCCGGCCACACCACCGAGGCATCCTCGATGGGCGTCTGCTCGATATCCACGCCCAGCTGCACGCGGATCTCCCAGACGCCGCCGTGCCGGGCGAAATGGGCATTGACCGCCTCGCGCAGGCCGTCGGGCTTGCCGTTGACCTCGACCGGGGCATCGGTCAGGGCGGTCAGCTCCGGCGCCACCGGGACCACGCTGAGCTTGGCGAAATAGGGACCATAGAGAAAAGGCACCATGGTGTAGAAGGTTTCGCCGAGCGGATGGGTCTCCGGGTGGCCACCCAGGCTCTTCAGCGTCGGACTCTCGCCGCCAAAGGCTTCCACCACCTTCTCGGTACCCCGCAGCACCGCCGAGGCGACCTTCTTCAGGCCCTCGCCGCGATCGGTGGTCTTGGCCAGCAGCTTGAGCGTCTGGAGAAAGGTCTTGGGATCCGGCGCGGTAAAGGCCGGGGCGTTCTGCATGACGAAATCCTGGGTCACCTGCCCTTCGCTGCCGGGCAGGCGCTCGCCCGGCACGTCGATCAGCTTGAGCGCCAGGCCGCGCGGGGTGGAGACGCTGTCGGCCAGGAGGTCGCCCGGATTGGTCGAGAATCTGAGCACCGCGGCATAGCTGCCCGGCACGGCAAAGGCGCCCTGGGCATAGGCCGGCGGCAGGCCGTCCAGTACCGTCACCTGGCCGGTGAGCAGACCGTGACTCTTGGCGTGCACGCTGCGGAGGGCATGGCCGCCGTTGGCATAGGTGGTCTCGGTGATGTCTCTCATGGCCGCCACCATCTCGCGAACGGTGTCGGCTTCATCGTCCGGCACCTGTTCGAAGGCGGGCTGGAACGGCAACGGATGGACAGCGGTGGGCGTGGTCATCACGGGAATCCTCGGGCGCCGTCATTCGAAGGAGACGGTCAGCCAATGGACCGCTATCGCGCTAACGACGTTCGATCCCTGACCACCTGGCCGACACGAGGTCGCTGTCGACAGCTGCTCGGGAACGGCCCCGCCCAGAGGGGTTCGATATCTTCACACTAACCCCGGAGAGCCACCATGAGCGACGCCGACCAGAAGACCTACGACAACCCCAGCAACACCCCGCCGCCTGAAGAACTGCCCTATGCGGACATGGAGCCGGAAGAATTTCCGGACGATCCGGACGTGGCCGGCGCGACCGAATCGGGCACCCCTGGCTAACCAGCGCCCTGACCCGCGGACGACAGCCTGAGCGGCGTCCGCGACACTTTGTGACCGGCTGGTTTGACGGGGACCCGAGGCCCCGCGAAGATGGGCGGGCGTCTGCCGCGTCGAGTCCCCCATGCTTTCCACCAAGGTTCCCCTGCTTCTGCGCAGCCTGATCGGTCGGCTGGTGCGTATCGCCATCGCCTCCGGCGTCACCTACCAGACTTTCGATCGCCTGCTGCGCCAGACCTATTTCGAGGTCGCCCAGGATTTCGAACCGCTGCGCGACAAGCCCAATTCCGACAGTCGCATCTCGGTGCTGACCGGCCTGCCGCGCCGCGAGGTCCGCGCCTTGCGCGAGGCCAGCCCGGAACTCACCCCCTGTACGCCCAGCCTGGAATGGCAGGTGCTCAGCGCCTGGACCTCACGGCTGGATCTGCTCGATGCCGAGGGCAATCTGCGCCCCCTCCCCCGCACCCAGCGCCGCGGCGGCGAACAGAGTTTCGACGCCCTGGTCGCCAGCGTCGGCAGCGACGTCCGCGCCCGCACCGTGCTGGATGAATGGCTGCGCAAGGGTTACGCACGCCTCGACGAGGAAGACCGCGTGGTGCTCACCCCCCGTTCGCTGCTGCGCGGCACCGAGAGCCAGGAAGGCGCGGGGCGGCTGCTGGCCCATTTCACCGGCGACCTGCTGGCCGGCTTCGAGCGCCTCTACCTGCAGGACCGCGCCGCGCCGGACTTCACCTTTCACGTGGTCTACGGCCACAACCTGACCCAGGACTCGACCCTGAGTCTCTATCGCACCGCCTACGACGAGTCCATGCACCTGCTCAATCGCCTCAACCGCCTGGTGGTCGAACACGAAGCACGCGACGCCGGCAAGGCCGACGCCACCCAGCGGGTCACCCTGGGCTTTGGCGGCTATCGCGTGGGACAGGACCGGGATGCCGGCCTGGTGCAGGGGCGGGAGGATTAGCGCCAGCAGTCGGCAGCATTGCCGGAACCCTTGATCCCTTTCACGCCTTGGGCATTGAGGGTGAGATCGCCACACACCGTGTCGCGGGTCTGGGTACCACTGCGGGTAGCGGTCAGCAGATAGGGACCATTGCTGGCGTAGTCCGCGCTGTTGGCGGCATAGATGGCGGCACTCAACTGGTAGAAGCCGCTGGTCGAGGTCACCGTCTGGCTGCCCGCCGGCGTCCTGTTGTTGACGATGTTCAGATTGGCCACGCTGGTCGGATAGGCATTGTTCTGCGCATAGAAACGCTCCATCCGCGCTGCCGCCTCGTTGAGTAGGGCCTGGCCCTCGCTGCGGTTGGAGCGCAGTACGTAGTTCTGATAACTCGGATAGGCGATGGCCGCCAGGATGCCGACGATCGCCACGACGATCATCAGCTCGATCAGGGTAAAGCCTCGTGCTCGCATCGCTACCTCAGGGATCGGGATTCTGATTGGAGAAGGTGCGCCAGGTCTGGCGTTCGGATGGCTTGGCTAACGGCACGCTTCCAACGCCACCACCGCCACCACCTCCTTGTGACCCATCGTTGCTGCCCGGCAGGAGGGTACCGCCCACGCTGATAGGACCATAGCCATACACAAAGGCGTTCAGTCCGCTCAGCAGTCCGGCCATCTGCAGACGGGCGTAGCGGAGCTGGCTGCCCAGTTGCAGGTGATCGGTCCCGCCACCCGTGTAGGGATCCACTGCATAAAGATAGGTAACCGCGCCCGAATCGCAAGGATTGTCATTGGGCACCAGGGCCGCGGCGAGCAGGGTATCCGCCAGGTAGAGCGGCTTGGTGACGATCATCTCCCCCGTCGACGGCAGATTGAGGTACCAGCCGTACTTGCCGGTCCTGTTGCTGTCGCCATACCAGTCCACCGCGTTGGTGCTCAGGGTATTGGCCGTCGTGGTGATCGAAACCTGGGCCGTACTGGTATAGGTGAGTTGCGTGTCGCTGCCCAGGGTCTGCACCTGCAGATTGGCCGTGCTGAGGGTCGGCGTGCTGTCGGCGGCCTTGCCTGCCGTCTGGCGGTCCCAGATGCCATACAGGCTCATGGCCTTGCCGGTGACGGCGGTGGCGTCGCCGGCCTCCAGGTACTTGCCGGTGCCAAAGAGCAGCAGATGGCCGATCCCCGAGGGATGCCGCAGCAGGCGCGGCGCCGCGGTGATGGCCTGGATCTGGTTGGCGTCGCCGCTGGTGTAACGGGACGCCCGGGCGCGATACAGGGGCGCTCCGCCAAAGGCGACCTTGAAGGCGCTCGCGCTGGCATTGGCCTTTAGATCGCTGCCGATCAGGTCGAAGCGCCAGAGATTGCCGTGCAGGTCGCCCGCGTAAACGTAGTCGGCGACCAGATCGCCATCGACATCGGCCACCGTTGGCGCAGCCAGACCATTGGGCGTGGTCAGACCGTCCTTGGGCTCGGGCGTGAGCGCGGCGAGGCGCTTGCCGGTCTTGACGTCCAGGGCATAGAGCACCGCCTTGTCATTGGCACCGTTGTAACCGTTGGCCAGCAGCACCGCCCAGTCGCCACTGTGCAGCCGGGCGACCACGGGCTGGCTGTAGGTCAGGCCGAGCTCGCTGAAATCCGGATCGCTGGCACTGAGCTCCCAGAGAACCCTGGGATTATCGGGATCGGTGATGTCCAGGGCGAACACCGCCCGACCACCGCCTCTCAGGGTGCCGATCAGCACGCTATGCCAGTCATTGTCGTAGTAGACGTCCTGCACCACCGGGGCGCCGTCCACCAAAAACTGGTGGGTGCTGCTGGTGTAGCTCGGATCGCTGAGCTTGTAGAGATTTGGGATGACCGCACTGGGAACGAAGGCGAAGGCCTCGTCGCCGTTGTCGTCGAAGGCGTGCAGCATGCCGTCGTTGGCACCGACGTAGATCCGCGTGGCTCGCTTCGCCCATTTCTGCTGGAAGGCGCTGTAGCTGCCGGCAGCGCCGAGCGCATTCATCCTGGCAGCAGGACTGCTGGGTGCACTGACCAGCGCCGGTGTGGAATCGATGATGTCGCCGAGCAGATGATTGCGAATGCGCAGGGCCGGCGTGGCCGTCTGGCTTTCCTTGCTGCGATCGCCACGCAGGTAATTGACCCGGGCCTCGCCATAGCTGTCGCGGGTACCGTTGGCGTTGCGGTTCAGCGTCGCCTTCTGGTCGTCGCTCAGATTGCTCCAGATAAATGGCTGACGCACCCCGCCCACGCTCATGTACACCTTGCGCGCGGCAAAGCTGCCCGTGCCATAGGTCGTATCCAGACGACTCTGGGCACTCCAGACCTTGGTGGTGCTCGTCGAGGTGCGCAGGTACTTGGCAAGGTCGCCGCTCCAGTCGCTGCTGGAGAAACTGGGCACATAGCTGTAGTTGGAGCTCTGGGTGCTGTCCAGCAGCGGCGAGGAGGCCTGGCCGGCACTGGCCGTATTGGTCTGGGCGATACGATTGACCACCTGATTCAGGGAGTCGACCAGGCCATTGGCATCGTCGGCGCTGAAGAAGTCGCCGCGCGAGTTGATCGCCGCGTGCCAGAGGTCATAGACATTGTTGTCGCTGTCGCTGCTGGCGGCGGGCCAGCTCATGGTGGGGCTGTAGCCGCCGGCGAAGGTGCTGCCGCCCCAGGCCGGACTGGTCAGCGACGAACTCAGGCCGAAGCCGACGGTATAGGTGACCAGATGCTGCCAGGTGGCCGGATCGTTCTTGGGATTCCAGTACTGGGTATCGGTGTTGCTGCTGGCGTCGCGGACATAGGGCGAAAGCTGGTTCGGGATGCCTGGCTGGGCATCGGTCGCCCAGTATTTGAACGCCAGGTCGGCCAGGGTGTTGCTCGCGCTGTCGGTGAAAGGCGCCCGCGGCGAGTACCTGGTGCCGTCCGGGAGCGTCTGCCCACTGCCATCCACGTTACCGGCGCCGATGGTGTCCGAGTTCCACTTACCATCGGTCATCATGATCTGATAACTCGGGCGGCAGGCATATTCGGGACTCTGGGTCACCCCGGGGTCCTTGGCGTAGGGCGCGTCCTTGCCGCTGCTCTGCAGGAAGCGACCAGCACGATCCAGGGCACTGCGCAGCGGCGTGCCGGTATTGAAGTTGATATCGCCCAGCCACCGGAAGAAATTGGCCCGCGCCTGGCCGTCGAAGGTGCGCAGCTGATTGCTGCCACGGTAGCTGATTCCTTCACAGTCGGTGCCGGAGTTCAGGGTGGTGCAGTTGCTCAGGTCCTGCCAGGTCAGCCGCACCGAGCTGGAAAATTGCGAGAAGGCCAGATTGGCCGACGACTGCATGCTCAGGGCGCGGTTGCGATAGAAGGCATACCAGATGGCGAAGTTCTGCCGATCCGCCGCGGAAGTGGGATTCACCAGGGTGTAGCAGTCTTCATTCGACGTCTGGCAGTTGGGATTTCCCTTGTTGAACGCGTAGTAATAGGCTGGAACCCCAGCCTCGGTCCTATCGTTCCACCAGACATAGAAATCCGCTCTGGGATTTTCTGCCAGGTAGTAGATAGTGCCGGTAGCGCCACCATAATTTGTCCCAGCGTTGTAGTTGGTATCCTGGCCACGAGCGGTGTCGTACTCCCAGGCGACGCGATAGTCCCGGCTCAGATCCACGGTGCCGGCCCCGGGTCGGAAGCCGTTCACGTATACCCGGGTGAAATCGAAGCCGGTGCCGCTGCTGACCGGATAGTCCGAGGTCGTCAGAACCCCATTGCTGAAGGTGACCTTCTTCGGCACGGCATAGCTCACCGCCGGGTTGTAGTAGAGCGCATTGAAGGCCGCCGACTTGACCCGCCGCGTGGTGCGCAGGCCATTGGCGCTGTAACCCAGTGAGTCCGGAATGAAGCCCCACTTCATGCTGTTGGAATTGTCCAGCGTGACGATGATATTGGGATCGACGCCGGTACTCAGGAACAGCGGTTGCTGGCCGATGTTCAGGTTGCTGGCGCTGGCACTGGCCGCGGCGAGCAGCGCGGTCGATAGCGCCAGACGGAACGAAAGCTTCATTTCACCTCCAGCTTGACGATGCTCTGCAGGATGACCGGAAAACGCGCCCCACCACTGCGCGCGACGGCGGTTACCCGGTAGTAGTAGGTCCCACGCCCCTGGTACACGTCACCCAGATCACCTTCCGGACCACCCTGCATGGCGGTCACCACCCAGCGCGGCGCCAGGCGATAGCGGGATTGGCCATCGAAACCGCGATAACCCACGGAGTTTTCCGCTGGTACCGGGTCAAGGGTCTGCAGGGCGACCTTGGCCCAGGCCTGGACCTTGGCCTGGGTGTCCAGATCCTTGCTGTCGCTGAGGATGCACAGATTCTCGACAGTGGCCGCCAGAGCATTCGAACTGGTCGTGCAGGAGTCGAAGCCGTCGCTGGCATTGCCGAAGGCCAGGGTTCCCCGCAGGCTGCTGAGCCGCCGTTCGGCTTCGCGCAGCGCCGATTCGGCGGCGTTGTAGGCGCGTTTCTGCTCGGAGACGTTGCCACCCACCCGGTTCTGCAAGGTGGTCTCGCGCATGCTGGTCACGGCCAGCAGAGTGAGCAGCAGGAGCATGACCAGGGCGATCAGCAGCACCGCGCCCCCTTGCTTCCGGGGTGAACGGGACGTCATGGCATCAGATTCCGCAAGGTGACACTGCCCTGGACGATCTGCAGCACCTGGGTGCTGGCGCCCGCGGGCAGTTCGCGCCCGGTGAGGGGCTTCCAGTTGGCGGCCATGGCGTTGGCCATACCCTCGGTGGGTACGGCGCGACTGGAAAACAGCGCGGCATAGCGCACGGCCTGACTCGGCTGGCTGGGGGTGGGCAGCGTGAACCAGACGAAATCCGCCAGGCCGGCGACGATGACCTGGGCCGGCCTGCCCTGGGCGCTGCATTGCAGGGTACCGCGGCCAAGGGTGCCAGCGGGATCGGCGACGTAGCTGATACGGGTCAGCACCTCGGTGCCGTTACCGTTGGCATCTTCGGCGATAGGATTGCCCAGACAGTCGCTGTCCCTGCCCTTGGTCTCGCCCTGGTAGCGCAGGCACAGCCCGGTCTTGTCGTCGGTCAGGGCGACGGCCTGGCCGCTGCTCATCGCCGGACAGCCGTTGGCAGCGGGACGCGCGGCAAAGGCGGTCTCCAGCGTCGTCTGCAGGGTCGGATTGGCCCGGAAGCCCGCGCGCGCCAGTTGCTGGTCGAGCAGCAGCAGGGCGGTCCGGCCGTTTTCCTCGTTGCTGACCTGGCCTTCCTGGAACAGCGCGTGTCGCTTGTTGTTCAGGTACAGCTGGGTCACCGCCAGGATGAGAAAGCTGCTCAGGGTCAGGGCCACCATCAGTTCGATGATGGACAGGCCGCGCTGCGCCCTCATAACTCGCCCCTCAGGGTGTAGAAGCACAGGCCGCCACTGCAGCCGGTGCTGTTGCCGGTATTGTCCTGCCAGGCAAGGACGATCATGACCATGGAGGCATCGGGTGACACGCAGGCATCGGGGTCCGCATAGGGCGCGGCGCTGCCCACCTGGGGCGGCTGGCGCGTCGGGCATACCGCGAAATTGGCCTTGAGGATGGCATCGCTGACCGGCAGCAGCGTCCGCACCTGCTGCAGCCAGCAGGTCAGATCCTTGCCGGCGATGGTCTCGCCGCCCTGGCCCCGAGCGAGGCTGGCACAGGAGCCATCGGCCGCCTCCAGGGCCCGGGTGGTGAAGTCCTTACCGACTGGCTTGGCATAGGGGCTGTCGGCGCTGAACCGACCCTTGCTGTCCAGCGCGGCCCCGGCGTTGCTGCGCATCAGCTCCAGCAGATCACCCGCCAGCATGATGGCGTTGTTGCGCTGGATGGCGTCCTGGGACAGCACCAGGCTGCGCGACTGCAGCGCCACCAGGCCCAGCACGCCGATACAGATGATCACCAGGCTCACCAGCACCTCGATCAGGCTGAAGCCTGCCTGGGAAGACTCGCGGCTCAACTGCATCCGCTGCTCGCTGACGTCGGTGTGAAATCGGCCACTTCGGTATGGCCACCCTGGCTGACGGTGAGGAGCTTGCCCGGAGTGCTTCTGTCGTTGCTGGCGCAGAGCCGGACGGTGAAGGCGCTCGCCAGGGTGCCGTTGGGCCTGAAGGTCAGGCGCGTGGCCGTCCCGGTGCTGCTGAGGCCACTGGGCGCCAGGCCGGTGCCCTCGAAGGTCCTCAGGATTTCCACGCCACCGGTCACTGTACTGCTGGCGGTGGTGACCTTGAGCGCCCCGGACCAGTTGTTGACGTCGGGGGCCTCGACGCTGACGTTGAGCCCGCGGGTCAAGGCCTCGCTCCGGGCATAGGTGAGCAGATTAGTCAGCTCATTCGTGGCCACGAGGACGCGATTGGCTCTCGTCATGGCGCCGAAGCCGGGTGTTGCGATGGAGACCAGGATCGCCACCAACGCCATGACTATGAGCAATTCGGTAAGAGTGAAGCCCGCAGCCTTCTGCATGCCAGGTCTGCCTTGTGCGTGACGGAATGACGAGGATGCTGCACTCAAGCGGGCTGTAAATCAGCAATAGCGGGATATTCGGCCATCTTGGCGGGATGACTGGACGGCGCGGAGATGAGCGAAACGAGTGATGGTAGCGTGGCGGATTCCTTTGCATAACGTAAATAAAGCTACCTATCAATATGCTATCTAAGCATCTGTCGCTTGCTCGCATGCTCTGAAACGCGGGTCTTGATCGGTTGGCGCCCTGAAAAAGGTAAGACTTTTAATGGAGGCGCCGCACGGCCTGCTGACCATGGCTTTCCCTACCTTCCCCGCCTTCCGCCGCTCTCGGCGTTGTGCTCCTTCTCTCCTACCCGGAGCTGCCCCAGGAAGAACGCCGCTGGGTAACTGGCTAAGTCCATTAATTGAACGAACAAATAATAAAATAATATTTAAATTGAAAGAACGAACAATCAAAAACAATTAAAACTACCAACTTCTCATCCAGGCGAGATAACGCCAGACATAACTAGCCAAACACCGTGAGATTGTTCTAAAACGGTAACAACCTTATCTGGAGCAGCCGCTACGCCTGGCTTGCGGGCCGTGGACAGTCAGGCGCCAGGCCATCTTTCAATCCGCATGACGAAATAGCGCAACGCCTGTAGCCCCCCCTAGATCGCACTTATAACCCTCGGACGCCACGCCGAATGGGCGCCGTCACTCCGCTGCTTTCATCTACCGACAATGACAAGGCCGCTATGCACGACTCGAAGAAAATCGATTACTCGCTGAATACTGCCGACACCTCAGCTCCACACTCCGCGCTGGACAATGCCGCCATCATTTCCGCGTACCGGCGCTGGGCCAATGTCTATGACCGGGTGTTCGGCGGCGTTTCCGCCCCCGGCCGCAAGCGCGCGGTGGCGGCGGTCAACGCCCTGGCGGGTACCCGGGTACTGGAAGTGGGGGTAGGGACGGGGCTGGCCCTGCCCCACTACAGCGCCGACAAGCGCGTCACCGGCATCGATCTCTCGCCCGACATGCTGGCCAAGGCCCGGGAGCGCGTCAGCCGCGACGCCATCACCACGGTGGACGCCCTGCTCGAAGCCAATGCCGAGGACACCGGGCTGCCCACCGGCTCCTTCGATATCGCCGTGGCCATGTTCGTGGCCTCCGTGGTGCCCAATCCGCGCAAACTGATGCAGGAGATGCGCCGGGTGGTGAAGCCGGGCGGTCACCTGCTGCTGGTCAATCACTTCCAGGCCGAGAGCGGTCTGCGGCTGCTGGCGGAAAAGGCCCTGGCACCGGCCTCGCGCAAGCTTGGCTGGCACCCGGACTTCGCCATGGATTCCATCCTCTCCCGGGAAGACCTGCGCCGCGCCAGTCGCAGCAGCGTGCCGCCCTTCGGGCTGTTCACCCTGGTGCAACTGACCAACGACTGAGCACTACTCCAGGCGACGGCTACTCCACGCGATAGCCACGTCCCGCCAGACAGGCCGCCAAGGCCTGGCGGAAGCGCTGGGCAAGATAGGGATCGGCGACCGCGCCGGGGCGTTCGGGATCGAAGCCAGACTCTCCGGCGGCGTAGCGCCGACAGTCGTAGCGATCCGTGGCGTAGCGCTGCGGCGACTGCCCCTGCAAGGGATAGGCGGTGACGTCATAGGCGTCGTAACCCGTTCCGGCCGGCGCTGCCGTCGTGGTCGGCACGGCCGCCACATTGGGATCGGCGACGGTGACGAAGCCGCCACCCGGATCGGTGCGGTAGTAGCTGCCCGCGGCGAAGTAGTAGGTGGTGCCGCCCATCCACAGGGTCTCGGCGAAGGCCGGCAGGACGCTGACGCGCACCCCGGTCGGCGGCAGGGTCACCACATAGCGCGGCCCCTGGGGTCGATACCAGTAGCCGTCGGCATAGTAATACTGGCTGTCGCGATACCAGACGCGAGTGAAGCCGGCCGGCACGCCCGGCACCTCGAAACCCGGTCGCCACTGGGGATTGGCGCCCCAGCCCGGACGCTGGCCGGCCCAGTGCGGATCCCGCTCCGGACGCGGTGGCGGGGGCGGCGGATAGTTCCGACCCGGTTGGTCGGGCGCCGGCATCATGTAGCCGGGACGCGGCACGGGGACGGGTCGATCCTGCCAGGCCGGCTGATAGCCCGGCCGCGGTGGCGGGGGGGCGTTGCGCTCCCAGCGCTCCAGGGCCGGACCATTGCCGCGCCCAGGCCCGTCGCCCCGCCCGGGCGGGCCGCCATTCCAGTCACCCTGACCGCCGCCCTGCCAGCGCCCGGCATTGCCTGGGGGCATGACCGGTGGCGGCTGGGCGCCCGCTGGGGGCGTGACATAGCCGCCGCCGAGGCGATAGTTGTTATCGGCCCAGGCGGGCCCGGCGCTCCACAGGGAAACACCGGAAAGCACAAGCGCACACAGCACGGCAGGCGATTTCATCGCACGGCTCCACGAGGGGATGACCCAGAGTACCCCAAGGCTTGGACCCTGCCCCAGGCTGGCTGTTAGCCCCGCGCCGATCTGCCCTTGAACGGCCCCTGCAGGGCGCCGAGAGACCCGGAGCCCGCAGGCACGGAGCGAGCGCCCGCGCCTGCAACCATCACGGGCTCCCGGGTCGCCCCCTGGAGGTAGCGAGGAAGTTTCTGCCCCTCTGTCATCGCACTTCTAGCGGTCCGCTCGGGTCTATGGCCCCACGCAAGGAGGAAAACACATGTCGAAACACCATCATCACGTTGGCTGGTTCAAGCGTCGCCATGAGGTAAAGCCGGACGACCTCACTATCGTCGACAATTCCCTGGTCAAGCGCGCCGTCGGCGCCGCCGCCCTTGGCAATGCCATGGAGTGGTTCGACTTCGGCGTCTATGGCTACCTGGCCGTGACCCTGGGCAAGGTCTTCTTTCCCGACGGCGATGCCGCGGCCCAGCTGATCGCCACCTTCGCCACCTTTACCGTGGCCTTCCTGGTTCGCCCCATCGGCGGCATGGTGTTCGGCCCCCTGGGTGACAAGTACGGTCGCCAGAAGGTGCTGGCCCTGACCATGATCATGATGGCCCTGGGTACCTTCAGCATCGGCCTCATCCCCAGCTACCAGAGCATCGGCATCTGGGCGCCCGCCCTGCTGCTGCTGGCGCGCGTGGTGCAGGGCTTCTCCACCGGCGGTGAATACGGAGGGGCGGCGACCTTCATCGCCGAATACGCCACCGACAAGACCCGCGGACGCATGGGTAGCTGGCTGGAGTTCGGTACCCTGGCCGGCTATATCGCCGGCGCGGGAACGGTGACGGCGCTCACCGCGGCCCTGACCCAGGAGCAGCTGCTCGACTGGGGCTGGCGCGTGCCCTTCTTCATCGCCGGCCCGCTCGGCCTGCTCGGCCTCTACATGCGTCTCAAGCTGGAAGAGACCCCGGCATTCAAGGCTCATACCGAGGCCAACGAAGGCAAGGCGGCGGACGGCCCGGCGCACAGCCTGCGCGAGCTGTTCACCCTGCATCGCGTCGCCCTGCTCAAGTGCATCGGCCTGGTGCTGGTGTTCAACGTCACCGACTACATGCTGCTGACTTACATGCCCAGCTACCTGGCCGTAACCATGGGGTATGCCGAGACCAAGGGCCTGCTGCTGATCCTCATCGTCATGGTGGTGATGATGCCGCTCAACATCCTCGGTGGCTTCTTCAGTGACCGCCTGGGTCGCAAGCCGATGATCATCGGTGCCTGCCTGGCGATCCTGGTGCTGGCGATTCCCTGCCTCAAGCTGATCGGCAGCGGCCACGACTGGCTGATCTTCCTCGGCCTGATGCTCCTGGGCATGGCCCTGGCCTGCTTTACCAGCACCATGCCCTCCACCCTGCCGGCGCTGTTCTACACCCCGATCCGCTACAGCGCCCTGTCCATCGCCTTCAACATCTCGGTGTCGCTGTTTGGCGGGACCACCCCGCTGGTCACCGCCTGGCTGGTGGAAAAGACCGGCGACCCCCTGGTGCCGGCCTACTACATGATGGTTGCGGCGGTGATCGGCATCCTGACCATGCTCACCGTGCGCGAAACCGCCGGCCAACCCCTGCGCGGCTCGCCGCCCTCGGTGGCCAGCGAAGAGGAGGCCAAGGAATTCCTCGCCAGCGACGCGCCCCTGACCGTGGACAAGCAGCCGCCCGGGCAGGCGTAAGCCCCGATCGCGGCCATGGCGGTCCGCCGATGCGGCCGCTCCTGCAAGCTTGTACCGCTGTAGGAGCGGCCCACGGCCGCGATGCTCTTCCCACCCAACCTCCCCCAATCGCCCCCTCTCCCTCTGGGAGAGGGCCGGGGTGAGGGTGAGCCCAACTCCAAAACTTCAACGCAAAAGAAAAGGGGAGACCTTGCGGCCTCCCCTTGAATTCGTTGTCCTCTCGCACCGCTCGTGACGGTGGCTGCGATCGACCAGGAATGATGACCTGGGCGGGCCCGGGCGTCGCGGACGGGATACCGTCGTTGACGATGCGAAAGGCCCTCCTGGGGCGCCTTCGTTGGACAGCTCTACCGGGCTATCGAAGTTGAGTTCAGCTTACGCCCCCACTGCCGGCAGCGGGTTGCGTTGTGCAGCTTCTTTCCTGCCTCTTGCGCAATCCATGACCATAAACCTAGGATTGGGCGCAATTGGCTAGCGCAAGGCACGCAAAATGGACAAACTCGATCGCTTCGATCTGAAAATCTTGGCAGAACTGCAGCGCGACGCGCGCCTCTCCAACCAGGAACTGGCCGAACGCATCGGCCTGTCGCCCTCGCCCTGTTCGCGCCGGGTCAAGCAACTGGAAGACAGCGGCTACATCACCCGCCAGGTCGCCCTGCTGGATCGCAAGAAACTCGGGCTGTCGCTGACCGCCTTCGTGCTGATCGGCATGGACAGACACACCCCGGAGCGCTTCGAGAACTTCCAGGCGATCATCGCCCAGTGCCCCGAGGTGCTGGAGTGCTGCCTGGTCACCGGCATGGATGCGGACTATCAGCTCAAGGTCGTCGTGCCCGACATGGAGCACTACCAGCAGCTGCTGCTGGGCACCCTGACGCGTATCGAGGGCGTCTCCAGCGTGCGATCGAGCTTCGTGCTCAACCAGATCCTGGCCAGTACCGAACTACCGCTCAACCACCTGCGGCCCTGAGCGGGATGCGGCCTCGGCATCCGGGGCGAGAAAGCGCGGCAGCACCAACATGTGCGGCACGGCGAAGGCCGCCAGCACAGCGAACAGCGCGCGGATGCCGGTACGCTCCTGCAGCAGGAACACCAGGCCACCGGCCAGGGTAAACAGCGCTGCGCCCAGCAGGATCGGCCACGTCAGGCGCAGATAGGCCTTGAAGGTAGGCGCCCCCAACAAACGTTGGCGCACCCCGGTCTGGGGCGCGGCGTGCAGCAGGTAGAAGCCCAGGGCGAACCCGACCAGGGGCGGCGCCAGCACCACCGCCAGCAGCGTCACCGCCAACCTGGGGCACCGCTGCTGCCAGGCGGCCAGCAACAGCACCGGCAGCGCCAGCAGCCCACCCAGGGCGAGCACGCGGGCCAGCCAGTCTGCGAGGGCCAGAGAAGCAGCCGGCCCCATGGCCAGCGCCAGCAACCGGGCGACGGCGGCTTCGTGCACCACCGCCGGACCGCCAATGATGAACAGCCCCAGGGCCAGCGAGATCAGTCGACTGGGAAATAGCTCGTCTTCATGGGCGAAATGCCAGGCCGAGAGCAGCAGGAACAGCAGCAGCGCCGCCGTGCCCGCCAGTTGCCAGCAGAGCAGACAGGCCAGGGCCGTCGCCAGGTAGCTGCCGAGGAAGGCGAGGCGCCGCCCGGGTGCGACCAGGCGCAGATCGCTGGCCCCATGCAGCAGGCCCAGACCCAGGCCTACCAGCAGCACGAAGGTCAGTTGCCCGGCCCCACCCGCCAGGCTGGCGAGTCCGGCGGCCGGCAGCAGCACCCGCTCGCCGCGCCCGGTGGCCGTCATGCTCAGACGCCAGGCCGCGCCAGGGCCGCCTTGAGATTGCGCTCCGAGGTGAAGGCATAAACCACCTTGGCCAGCACATCGAGGATCAGGAAGACCCAGACCGTGGCGGCGTCGCTCACCGCCCAGACCCCCTCGGGACCCACGGCGAAGACCACCGGATAGATCAGCCAGAGCACACTCAGAAAGCCGACATTCTTGCGATAGGCCGCGCCGATCGCAGGGTGCTGCCCAGCCAGGGTCGCCAGCGGTTTCCACAGCAGATAGAGCACCCCGACGAAGGCCGCGCAGGACCAGGCGAAGAACACCCACTTGATGGTGCCGTAGGGTGCCAGGGAGGCGACCAGGCCGGTCACGATCATCACCACGTCCAGGGTGACGATGGAGGCCACGAAGCCGGCCTGGCCTTCCTGCTCGCGTGCGCCCAGATAGGCCGAGCTCACTACCCCGGCCAGCAGCAGCGGCGTGGTGAAGGTCCAGTCCAGGTAACGGGCGACGTAGGTGATGCTGCCGTCCGGCTTGATCAGGTTGCCGACTCCCAGGTACATGGAAAGATAGGCCGTGGCGGCGATGAAGGGCACCGCGGCATGGACCAGAGTATGGCCGCGCAACGGTCCGCGGTGTGCGCCCTTGGCATAGATGGCCAGGGAAGCCAGCGACATGATGACGAAGCCGATTAACAGGGGGGTCTGACTCATGGGGTTCTCCAGGGGACGTTAATCGCGCCGCGACGAACCAGACCCTCTGGAGTGGGGGTTTCTCGGCTACCGCTGCGCCTAGGGTAGAAAAGCGCCCCTGTGAATTGGTTCAAAATGTTTCAGAACCACCGATTGGCTGTCGGCTTGACCCGCATCAAGACGCCTGCCCATTCCCCCAGGCAAGCTGCGCCGCTTCATGCCCGCCCAGGAATCCGCATGCTGCCGGCCCAGAACGTGATGCTGAGCTATGGACGCTGCTGCGCCAGCCCCGCCTTCTTCGATGATTTCTATCAACGCTTCCTGGCCAGCTCGCCCCGGGTCCGGGAAAAATTCGCCCATACCGACATGGCCGCGCAGAAGCTGCTGCTGCGCCACGGCATCATGAACCTGGTACTCGTCGCCCGCGGCATGCCCACCACCAAGCTGCGTCAGCTTGGCGAAAGCCATTGCCGGGCACGGCTGGACATCGGCCCCGAACTCTACGACCTCTGGGTCGACTGCCTGCTCGCCACCTTGGCCCAACATGATCCTGACTTCTCTCCCGCGCTGCGCCAGGAATGGCAGGGCGTGCTGGAAGCGGGAATCGCGGTGATGCACAGCCACTACTGAGCCGGCCTTGGGCCTGTTGGGCTTCGCTGCGCTCAGCCCAACCTACGACACCCATAGGTTGGGCTGAGACAGTCCCATCGTCGAAGCCCAACACCACCCAAACACCCCCTCTCCCCTAGTGAGAGGGCTGGGGTGAGGGCAACCCAGACCCCGTAGGCTGGGCTGAGACAGCCCCACCCTCGAAGCCCAACACCCAAAAGCACCGCACTCCACCCAAACACCCTCTCCCCCCCCAGGGAGAGGGCCGGGGTGAGGGCAAACCAAACCCCGTAGGTTGGGCTGAGACAGCCCCACCGTCGAAGCCCAACGCCCCAAGGCACCGCACCCCACCCAAACGCCCCCTCTCCCCCAGGGAGAGGGCCGGGGTGAGGGCAACCCAGACCCCGTAGGTTGGGCTGAGACAGCCCCACCCTCGAAGCCCAACGCCCAAAAGCAACGCACCCCACCCAAACACCCCCTCTCCCCTAGGGAGAGGGCTGGGGTGAGGGCAACCCAGACCCCGTAGGCTGGGCTGAGACAGCCCCACCTTCGAAGCCCAACACCCAAAAGCAACGCCCCCCACCCAAACGCCCCCTCTCCCCCAGAGAGAGGGCCGGGGTGAGGGCAACCCAGACCCCGTAGGCTGGGCTGAGACAGCCCCACCTTCGAAGCCCAACACCCAAAAGCAACGCCCCCCACCCAAACGCCCCCTTTCCCCCAGGGAGAGGGCCGGGATGAGGGCAACCCAGACCCCGTCGGTTGGGCTGAGACAGCCCCACCCTCGAAGCCCAACACCCAAAAGCACCGCACCCCACCCAAACGCCCCCTCTCCCCCCGGTAGAGGGCTGGGGTGAGGGCAACCCAGACCCCGTAGGTTGGGCTGAGACAGCCCCACCCTCGAAGCCCAACGCCCCAAAACAACGCACCCCACCCAAACGCCCCCTCTCCCCCAGGGAGAGGGCCGGGGTGAGGGCAAACCAAACCCCGAAGTACCACTATCCCCCCCAAAACAGCCCAAAACCCGCCACCAGCCAGCCAC
>NZ_JASCON010000057.1:0-33584 GCF_029959585.1 Pseudomonas sp. PS02302 | reverse complement strand
TGGTCAGCGGCGACTGACGTGTCGCTGAGATGATCCTTCCGTGGAGCCGCAAGGGCTCCACGGAAGTCTGCAAATGTCCGACCTTTCCTATAGTGCGAGCTTTTGCCGCACCCGTCCTAGAGCCTTTTCGCCAAATCATCACCTAAAGTTGTGACCCTGTTCGCATTCCGAACTCTCCTCCCAGCAGGCCGTCATGACTCTTCGATCCTTGTCCATCGCTACCCGCAACCTGCTGTGCTTTGGCATCCTGGCGGTCCTCGTCGCGGCGCTCGGACTCTTCGGCTGGTATCAGCTGTCCGAGATCCGTCAATTGGGTCATCAGGTGGAGCAGCGCTACATCCCGACCCTGATCGCGGCCGACAATCTGAGTCTGCTGGTGGCCCGTACGCGCATCGAGACCCTGCGTCTGCTGGCCATGCCCGATGCCCAGACCCTGGCCAGCACCCGCCAGAAGCTGGACGGCCTGAGCACCGAGGTCCAGGCCATCTTCGGCCGCTATCAGCACGAACTGCTGTCGACGAAGAGCCGCTCCGCGCTGGACGAATTGCGCCAGGTGCAGCAGAGCTACATGCAGGGCGTGCAGCAAATCGCCGATCTGGCCGGTGCGGGTCAGCTCGACCAGGCGCGCCAGGTGGTGCGGCAGAGCATGGGTCCGCTGGGTACGCGGATGAACGCCTGCATAGAGACGCTCCGTCAGGCCGTCGAGCAGGACATTCACGCCGCCAGCGCGGATGCCGATGAAGCCTATGCGCGCTCCAACAACGTGACCTGGCTGGCCATCCTGGTAACCCTCACCCTCACCGGCCTGCTGGCCTGGCGCCTGACGCGCAGCGTGGCCAACCCCATCGCCCAGGCGGTAGCGGCGGCCCGCACCATCGCGACGGGAGATCTGACCCAGGCGCTGGACAGCCGTGGCCACGACGAGGCGGCGCAGCTGCTGCAGGCCATGCAGCAGATGCAGGGCCAGTTGCGCGAGACCCTGGGGCATATCGGCGACTCGGCCAGCCAGCTGGCTTCCGCCGCCGAGGAGATGACCGCGGTCATGCAGGAAAGCGCCACCGGCCTGCAACAGCAGAACAACGAGATCGAGTCGGCGGCGACGGCCGTCACCGAAATGAGCCAGGCGATCGAGGAGGTCGCCGGCAACGCCTCCTCCACCTCCAATGATTCGCGCCAGGCTGCCGATACCGCGGTTCAGGGGCAACGTCAGCTGGGCGATACCCTTACCGCCATCGAGGCCCTCACCGAGCAGGTCCTCGGTGCCAGCGCCCGGGCTCGCGAGCTGGAAACCCAGACGCGTGACATCAGCCAGGTGCTGGACGTGATCCGCTCGGTCGCCGAACAGACCAACCTGCTGGCACTGAACGCCGCCATCGAAGCGGCGCGCGCGGGCGAGGCCGGTCGTGGCTTCGCCGTGGTGGCCGACGAGGTGCGCGCCCTGGCCCATCGCACCGGTGAGTCCACCCGTGAGATCGAGGGCATGATCGGCAACATCCAGCAGGGTACCGGCCAGACCGTCGATGCCTTGCTGACCAGTGCCGACCAGGCGCGCCAGACACGCGAGCAGGCGCAATCCGCCAATGCCGCCCTCGCCGTCATCGCCCAGTCGGTCGCAGGCATCGACGAGCGCAATCTGGTGATCGCCAGCGCTGCCGAAGAACAGGCCCAGGTGGCGCGCGAAGTCGACCGCAACCTGGTACGCATTCGCGACGTGTCGGTGCAGACCGCGGCGGGTGCCGAGCAGACCCGCGCCTCCAGCCAGCAACTGGCGGCGCTGGCCGCGACCCTCAGCGGCCAGGTGCGGCGCTTCCAGTTCTAGCCGTGATCGAGGATGGCGACTGGCCAGCCCTGCTCGCCCGTCGCCGTCCTCTGCGCGAAGATCAGATTTAAGACGAATGACCATCAAGTCACGGCGGCCCTAGCCGTTAAAGGGAGCCTCATTCTTCACCGGGGCTGCCGCCGTGACCTTTCGTTCCTTCTCCCTCGCCATTCGCAGTGTGTTGTGTTTCGGCCTGCTGGCCATCCTCGTCGCCAGTCTGGGCCTGTTCGGCCTGCTGCAACTGTCGCAGATCCGGGCCCAGGGTCAGGTGATCGAGACCAACAACGTGCCTAGCATCGTCGAAGCCGACAACCTTGCCCTGCAACTGGCCCGCACCCGGGTCGAGGTGCTGCGCCTGCTGGCCATTCCGGACGCCGCCACCGTCGCCAACACGCGCAAGAAGATCGACAGCATCAATGCCGACATCGGCGCGGGTTTCAGTCGCTATGAAAAACTCGTCAGCAGCGATCGCGAGCGCCAGGCCTTCGATGCCCTGCGCCAGATCCATGGCGACTATGTCCGCTACACCGCGCAACTGGCCGACCTCATCGGCGCCGGCAAGCTCGACGAGGCCCGCAGCCTGATCCAGACCAGCATGGCCCAGCTCGGCGTGCAGATGAACGAGCGCACCGAAGCCCTGCGCAAGATCAACCAGGAAGACATCAAGGCGGCCTCCCAGCACTCCGGCGACACCTATGCCCAGGCTACTTCCATTACCTGGATGGTCATCGCCCTGGCCTTGGGTCTGACCGTGCTGCTGGCCTGGCGCCTGACCCTGAGCATGACCCGGCCCATCGCCGAGGCCGTCGCCGCCGCCCGGACCATCGCCAGCGGCGACCTGACCCAGACCCTGGACACCCGCGGTCACGACGAAGCCGCCCAGCTGCTGCAGGCCATGCAGCAGATGCAGACCAATCTGCGCGACACCCTGGGGCACCTGGGCCATTCCGCTACCCAGCTGGCCTCCGCCGCCGAGGAAATGACCGCAGTCATGCAGGAGAGCGCCCACGGCCTGCAACAGCAGAACAGCGAGATCGAGATGGCGGCCACCGCCGTCACCGAGATGAGCCAGGCGGTGGACGAAGTGGCCGGCAACGCCACCTCTACCTCGTCCGAATCGCGTCAGGCCGCCGATACCGCGCGCCAGGGCCAGCGGCAGCTGGGCGATACCCTGGGCGCCATCGAGGTGCTGACCGAGAACGTGCTGGGTGCCAGCGAACAGGCCCGCCAGCTGGCCGAGCAGACCCGCAACATCAGCCAGGTGCTGGACGTGATCCGCTCGGTCGCTGAACAGACCAACCTGCTGGCGCTCAACGCCGCCATCGAAGCCGCGCGTGCCGGTGACGCCGGTCGCGGCTTCGCCGTGGTCGCCGACGAGGTCCGCGCCCTGGCCCATCGCACCGGCGAATCCACCCGCGAGATCGAAGGCATGATCGGCAGCATCCAGCAGGGTACCGGGCAGACCGTCGATGCCTTGCTGACCAGCGCCGACCAGGCGCGCCAGACCCGCGAGCAGGCGCAGTCGGCCAACGCCGCCCTGGCCGCCATCGCCCAGTCGGTGTCGGGCATCGACGAGCGCAACCTGGTGATCGCCAGCGCCGCCGAAGAGCAGGCCCAGGTGGCCCGCGAGGTGGATCGCAACCTGGTGCGCATCCGCGATCTGTCGGTGCAGACCGCCGCCGGTGCCGAACAGACCCGCGCCGCCAGCCAGCAGCTCTCCGAGCTGGCAGTGGAGCTCAACGGCCAGATCCGCCGCTTCCGCGTGTGACCTGTCCGGCAGGGACACCCCTGCCGGATCCCGTCGCGGTGGCAAAACCGGGAGGCGACCGCTACGCTGGCGCCTTCGACCACCGCGCCTCTCTCGCATGAGCTATCGCTACGTCATCTTCGACTTCGACGGCACCCTGGCGGACAGCCTGCCCTTTCTCCTGAGCTGCCTGGGCGAGCTGGCGCGAACCCATGGCTTTCGCCAGCCAACCGCCGACGAGTGGCCCCGGCTGCGCGCCGCCTCCCTGACCGGTCTGCTCGACAGCCTGGGGATCCCTCTCTGGCAGGTGCCACGCATCGCCCGGCACTATCGCCGGCTGCTGGCCCAGCGGGGCGATCAGGTCCTGCCCTTCGCCGAGATTCCCGCCACCCTCGACCGCTTGCAGGCCAGCGGCCTGCAGCTGGGCCTGGCGACCTCCAATTCCGCCGCGGCCGTCCACCAGGTACTGCCCCAGGCCGGACGTCTGTTCCCCGCTGGCGAATTCGACATCCCCCTGCTGGGCAAGGCCCGACGCCTGACCCGCCTGCTGCGCCGCCAGGGTGTCGCGCCGGCCGATGCGCTCTATGTGGGCGACGAGCTACGCGACCTCCAGGCCGCGCGCCGCGCCGGTCTGGGCTGCGCGGCCGTGGCCTGGGGCTATGGCTGCCCGGCGACACTGCGCGCGCAGCGCCCCGATCTCTTCTTCGAACAGCCGGCCGAGCTGCTGCGGCTGACGCCCTCTCCCTGCTGAAGGAATGCCCATGAAGTCTCTGTTGCTGGTCGCTGGTCTCTGTCTGAGCGGTCTCTTGCACGCCGCCGAACTGCAGGTGCGGGTCGAGACGGTCGACGCCTCGGGGGGCCAGCTGCTGCTCGCGGTGTTCGACAGCGAAGCGGCCTGGAAGGAGCACAAGACGCCGGTGGCTCAGGCCCATCTCGCTGCGCAGGCGGGTGCCCAGGAACAGCGCTTCGAGCTGCCGCCCGGGCGGTATGCCGTATCGGTCATCCACGACAGCAATGGCAACAGCCAGCTGGACACCAATTTCATCGGCATGCCCACCGAACAATACGGCTACAGCAACAATCCGCCGCTGCGCATGCGCATGGCCACCTTCGAGGAATGCGCCTTCACCCTGCCGACCGCGGGTCTGCGCCAGCAGGTGACGCTGCGCTAGGTCATGCCTGTCATGCACAGGCTTCCAAACAGAAAATCAACAGAGTTATCCACAGGGCTTTTAGCGTCGATCGCTGAGACCGGCGCTGAACAGACGTGGATAACTCCTTGGGATGGCAGCAGAAATCCCTTGACTTGGGAATATCCCGGAAAACTGGTCATTATTTGATCGATTCTCTGCAAGCCGCGCCAGCTCTGGCCTCTGGCACTAGACGAACAACCTATCCACAGCCCTATGCAGCTCTATTGTGGGTTGTGGAAAACACCCGAAAGCGGATTGATCATTTTTTGTACGATCCTCTGTAGGCCTTGCCAGCCATGGCGTACAGGCTAGGTCCCACATCTTTTCCACAGGCACGCACACAGCAGATGTGGGAAAACCCGGAGGTCGAGTCCGCTTTTGGCTGTTCGAGTACGGTGAATCGAATTGGCTATTTATTGAGCAATTTTACTCAGGCAACCCCCTGATCGGTTGCTGACAACTTGCCCAGGGCTTATCCACAGCCTTTACCTGTCAGGCAATGACGGCAAAGCGGTGCGGTGTTCGCAGCCTGACCTTGCGGATCAAGCCGTAACGGATTCGATCAACAGGCCGAGTACCCGTCCAGCCCTTCTGGCACGCGGTTCTTCGTTGAAAGCGAACAGACTGCCCACAGGGTTATGCACAGCTTGCAGGTTGTCCAGGCATAAAAAAGACCGCTCCAGGCGGTCTTTTTTCCAGCGTGGACAGATGCCTAGCGCGCGGTGCGCACGCTGTCCGACAGCTGCTTGCAGAGGCCAAGCACGCCGTCGATGGCCGCGCCCGTGGACTCGGCCTTGGCGATCTGATCGACGAACGCCGAGCCCACCACCACACCATCGGCAATGCGGGCGATCACCCGGGCCTGCTCGGGGGTACGGATGCCGAAGCCAACGGCCAGGGGCAGGTCGGTGAAGCGGCGCAGACGCGCCACGGCGGCCTCCACGTGTTCGGTGGTGGCCGAGCCGGCACCGGTCACGCCGGCTACGGACACGTAGTAGACGAAGCCGGAGCTGGTGTTGAGCACGCGCGGCAGGCGGGCGTCATCGGTGGTCGGGGTGGTCAGGCGGATGAAGTCGATGCCGGCGGCCTGGGCCGGCAGCGCCAGTTCGGCGTCGTGCTCGGGCGGCAGGTCGACCACGATCAGGCCATCCACGCCCGCTTCGGCGGCTTCCGCCAGGAAGCGCTCCACGCCATAACGATGGATGGGATTGTAGTAGCCCATCAACACCAGCGGCGTCTCGCCTTCCCCACGGCGGAAGTCGCGCACCATCGCCAGGGTCTTGGCCAGATTCTGGCCCGCCTGCAGGGCCCGCAGGGCAGCGGCCTGGATGGCCGGGCCGTCAGCCATGGGGTCGGTGAAGGGCATGCCCAGCTCGATGACGTCGGCACCGGCCGCCGGCAGGCCCTTGAGGATGGCCAGGGCGGTGTCGTAGTCCGGATCGCCGGCGGTGGTGTAGGTGACCAGGGCCGCACGGCCCTCGGCCTTCAGCGCGGCGAAGCGGGTTTCCAGGCGGCTCATAGCTTGTCTCCCAGGTGACTCATCACGGTCTGCATGTCCTTGTCGCCACGGCCTGAGAGGCAGATCACCATCAGGTGGTCCTTGGGCAGGTGCGGCGCGCGCTTGTAGGCCTCGGCCAGGGCGTGAGCCGTTTCC
This sequence comes from Pseudomonas sp. PS02302, assembly GCF_029959585.1. Lineage (NCBI taxonomy): Bacteria > Pseudomonadati > Pseudomonadota > Gammaproteobacteria > Pseudomonadales > Pseudomonadaceae > Pseudomonas > Pseudomonas sp. PS02302. The sequence continues at coordinate 27,171 of NZ_JASCON010000057.1, read as the reverse complement.
AGCGCCGGGATGATGCCTTCCAGACGGCAGGTCTGGTGGAAGGCCTTGAGCGCCTCGTCGTCGTTGATCGGTACGTATTCCACGCGCTTCACGTCGTGCAGGTGGGCGTGCTCCGGACCGATGCCGGGATAGTCCAGGCCGGCGGAAATGGAGTGGGCGTCGATGATCTGGCCATCGTCGTCCTGCAACAGGAAGGTGCGGTTACCGTGCAGCACCCCGGGTACCCCGCCGTTGAGGCTGGAGGCATGCTTGTTGGTGTCGACGCCGTGGCCGCCGGCCTCGACGCCGATGATGGCGACGTCCTGGTCATCGAGAAATTCGTGGAACAGGCCCATGGCATTGGAGCCACCGCCCACGCAGGCGATCAGGCTGTCGGGTAGGCGTCCTTCCTTCTCCAGGATCTGCGCACGGGTCTCGCGACCGATCACCGCCTGGAAGTCGCGGACCATGGCCGGATAGGGGTGCGGACCGGCCACGGTACCGATCAGGTAGAAGGTGTCGGCGACGTTGGTCACCCAGTCACGCAGGGCCTCGTTCATGGCGTCCTTGAGGGTGCCGGTACCGGACGTGACCGGAATCACCTCGGCGCCCAGCAGCTTCATGCGGAAGACGTTGGCCTGCTGGCGATCGATGTCGGTGCTGCCCATGTAGATGACGCAGGGCAGGCCGAAGCGCGCAGCGACGGTAGCGGTGGCCACACCGTGCATGCCGGCACCGGTCTCGGCGATGATGCGGGTCTTGCCCATGCGCTTGGCCAGCAGGATCTGGCCAATGCAGTTGTTGATCTTGTGCGCGCCGGTGTGGTTCAGCTCTTCGCGCTTGAGATAGATCTTGGCGCCGCCGAAGTGCTCGGTCAGGCGCTCGGCGAAGTACAGCGGATTGGGCCGACCGACGTAGTCGCGCTGGAAGTAGGCCAGCTGCTCGAGAAACGCCGGATCCTCCATGGCGGTCTCGTATTCGCGCTGCAGATCGAGGATCAGCGGCATCAGGGTTTCGGCGACATAGCGACCACCGAACTGGCCGAACATGCCTTGAGCGTCGGGGCCCTGGCGATAAGCAAACTGGGTCATGGGATTCTCCTGCGAAGATGGATCTACCTTACCTGCTTGAGTGCCGCTGATAAATCGATAAGATCGCGATGACCCGTCAGGAAATCTCACAGATGAGCGATCCCCGCGACCTGCCCCCGCTGAATGCCCTACGCGCCTTCGAGGCCACCGCCCGTCTGGGTGGCATGAGTCGCGCCGGGGACGAACTGCACGTGACCCATGGTGCCGTGAGTCGCCAGATCCGTGCCCTGGAGGAACAGTTGGGGGTGGCGCTGTTTCGCCGCGAAGGCCGGGGGCTGGCGCTGACCGAGGCGGGGCTGCGCCTGCGCGAGGTGAGTGGCGAGGTCTTCGAGCGCTTGCGTGAGGTGAGCGCGGAACTCAAGGCCGGCAGTCGCCGGGGGCCATTCGTGCTCGGCTGCCCGGGCAGCCTGGTGGCGCGCTGGTTCATTCCGCGGCTGGATCGCCTCAATCGCGATCTGCCGGAGCTGCACCTGCACCTCTCGACCCGTACCGACGACACCCCGCTGGCCGCCGCCGGGCTGGACGCCAGCCTGCTGTTCACCGAGACGGCGCCGCCACAGGACGTGCTGCCCTATCACCTGGCGCCCGAGCGCATCGGGCCGGTACTGAGTCCCTACTGCCCGGCCTATCTGCGGCTCAGGGAAGGCGATCTGCAGGCCTTGCTGGGCGAACGGCTGCTGCACACCCTGTCGCGGCCCCAGGCCTGGCCACAGTGGTTCGCCACTCAGGGCCTGGAGGCGCCGGTGCTGAATTACGGGCAGGGCTTCGAGCACCTCTATTACCTGCTGGAGGCGGCGCTGTCAGGATTGGGCGTGGCGATCGCGCCGGAGCCACTGGTGGCGGCGGATCTGAAGGCGGGCAGACTGGTTGCGCCCTGGGGCTTTGCCGCGACGGGTGCGGAGTTGGCGCTGTGGGCGCCAGGTCGGCTGGCGGATGAGCGGGTGGAGCGGTTGGCGGCCTGGCTCAGAACCGAGCTGGCCGAACGCTAGCGCCCGAGGCATCGCGCAGGATGCCTCGGACTGCCGCGATCAGTGGTCGCCGCGCAGCAGTGCCCAGCCAACCAGGACGGTTACGCCAGCGGCGATACCGACAGTGGCCCAGGGATGTTCGCGAGCCACGCCACTGGCGGCGCGACCGTACTGGCGGGTCAGACGACGCACGTCGTCATAGACTTCTTCCAGCGAATCGCCCGAGTGATGCAGGGCTTCGCGAGCGGTGCTCTTGAAGGAATTCAGGCTGCTGCGGGATTCGCGTGCAGCGTTCTTCTTCAGCGATGCCAGCGAGTCGAGCAGGCTGTTGATTTCGTTCTCGATGCTGGCGATGGACGCCTGGTAATCGGTGTTACGGGCCATGACAACCTCCTGGGATGGACGGATTCAGGAAATGTGACTACCGAGGCGTTGGAAAGTGCTGCAAAGCGGTGGGCGAGAGCCTTGGCAGTGAACTTATCGGGGCCTTTCGCGGCCTCAAATGTCAGAAGCACCCTTCCCGGCGAGTCGACCGCGACACCGGTCAACGCGTTGCCGGCTATCCGCTGCAGCGCCCGTCATTGCTGAACCCAGGAGATTTTCATGTCCGATCATCACACCTACAAGAAGCTGGAAATCGTTGGCTCTTCCACGACCAGTGTCGAGGACGCCATTAATAATGCCCTCGCCGAGACTTCCAAGTCGGTGAAGAACATGGAATGGTTCGAAGTGGGTGAAATCCGCGGTCATATCCAGGACGCAAAGGTGGCGCACTATCAGGTCACCCTGAAGATCGGCTTCCGTATCGAAGCCAGCTGAGCAGCTACTCAAGACCTCCCTCCCCTCGCAAAAGGACAGGCAAGATGCGTAGAGTCGTGATCACCCTCGGTTTGTTGGCCCTGAGCAGCGGTGCTTTCGCCGCTGGTACCTCGTGCGACACGGTCAAGGCCGATATCGATGCCAAACTGCAGGCCAAGCAGGTAGCGCACTACAGTCTCGAGGTGGTGGACAAGGGCAGCGCCAGCGCCTCCGCCAAGGTGGTAGGCAGCTGCGCAGGCGGTAGCAAGGACATCGTCTACCAGCGTCGCTAGGTCGCTGACCGCGAGGCGCCGCTCCAGGGCGGCACCCTGGTTGTCCAAGAAACGCCCACTATCGCCAGACAGTGGGCGTTTCTGCTTTCAGAGATCCGTGGCGGGACCAAAGAACTCGTGACGGATCTGCTGCTCCGGCACCCCTAGTTCCAGCAGATCGCGCCGTACCTGGGCCATGAAGGGCTGCGGGCCGAGGACGTAGGCGTCCAAGTCGCGATCCTTGGGCAACCAGCGCTGCAGGCGCGCCCGGTCCAGCCGCGAAGCGTAGGCCTCTTCCGCCACCGGCTCGCTGTAGCAGAAGTACAGCTGCAATTGCGGATGGTGGGCGGCCTGCTCTTCAAGCCAGTGACCGAAGGCCTGCACTCCGACGTGACGGGTGCAGTGGATCAGCTGGATCGGCCGCCCGCTGGGCAAGGCCGCCGACACCATGGGCAGCAACGGCGTGATGCCGACCCCGCCGGCGATCAGCAGCAGCGGCCGGGTGGAATCCTGCAGGACGAATTCGCCGGCCGGTGCGAAGACCTGCAGCACGCTGCCTTCATGGGCATCGGTGTGCAGGAAGCGCGAGACCACCCCACCCGGCTGATGCTTGACGCTGATCCGGTAGCCACGGCCATCGCTGGCCGCCGAGATCGAGTAGTTGCGCCGGTATTCCACCCCATCGAGGATCAGACTCAGCCCCAGGTACTGGCCGGGCTGGGCGATGCTGGTGGGCAGGCCGTCCACCGGCTCCAGGTAGAAGGAGCTGATCTCTTCGCTTTCCGGCTCGATCCGGGCGATGCGGAACGGCCGCCCGCCACGCCAGCCACCGGGGGCCTCGGCCTGGGCGGCATAGCGTTGTTCCTCGGCGCCGATCAGCAGATTGGCCAGTTGGCCATAGGCGGCGGCCCAGGCGTCGATCACGGCATCGGTAGCCACCTCGGCACCCAGCACTTCGCGGATGCTCTGCAGCAGGGCGATGCCCACCAGGGGATAGTGATCCGGCTGCACCTGCAGCGAGACGTGCTTGTTGACGATCTGCTCCACCAGCGGTCCCAGGGTGTCCAGCCGGTCGATGTAGCGGGCATACATGAGTACCGCCCGGGCCAGCGCCCGCGCCTGGGCACCACTGGCCTGGTGGGCGCCGTTGAACAGCGGGCGGATCTCGGGGTTGTCGCCGAGCAACTTGTCGTAGAAATGCCGGGTCAGGGCTTCACCGCCGGTCTCCAGCAGGGGGACGGTGGCCTTGATGATGGCTTTTTGGTCTGATGACAGCATGGCAGGGATCTCCAAACAGGACTGCCCTGGCCGTATCACGAGTCGTGCCAACCAAAAAACTGCGCTAGATCAGTCTTTTATCCGGGGACCTGGTCATAATGACCAGGTCCCTATGACTCGCCGAGGTCAAATTGACCCGTACCACCCTGCTCGAAGCCATGGTGCCCCTGGTGGCGGATCTGGCCCGCGACCTGCCCGATCAGCAGCGCTATGCCAACCTGCTTGACGCCCTGCGCCAGGTCCTGCCCTTCGATGCGGTAGCCCTCTTGCGCCTGGATGGCGAGGTGCTGGTACCCCTGGCGGTGCGCGGGCTCGCGGCCGACACCCTGGGCCGCCGCTTCAAGGTTGGCGAGCACCCGCGCCTGGCGCTGCTGCTGGCGAGTCGCGCGCCCACCCGCTTCGCCCTCGATTGCGACCTGCCCGATCCCTACGATGGGCTGGTGGAAGGCGTGCAGGGGCATCTGGAGGTCCACGACTGCCTGGGCTGTCCACTCTATGTACAGGACCAGCTCTGGGGCCTGCTGACCCTGGATTCGCTGCAGGCGCAGAACGCCCAGCCCGAGGATCTCACCACCCTGGCCGCCTTTGCCGGGCTGGCCGCCGCCACCGTGGCCGCCGCCGAGCGCATCGGCCAGCTCTCCGCGCGTATCGTCAGCGAGCACGAGCTGACCGTGGCCTATCAGCAATCGGTGGGGCACCAGCGGCCTCGCGAACTCATCGGCCAGAGTCCGGCCAGCCTGCGCCTGCGCCGGGAGATCGAGACCGTGGCGGCCAGCGATCTGACCGTGCTCATCACCGGCGAGACCGGGGTCGGCAAGGAGCTGGTCGCCGAAGCCGTGCATGCCCGCTCCCTGCGCCAGCAGCGGCCACTGATCAGCCTCAACTGTGCGGCCCTGCCCGAGGCGCTGGTGGAAAGCGAACTCTTCGGCCATGTGCGCGGTGCCTTTTCCGGGGCCGTCAGCGAACGCCGCGGGCGCTTCGAACTGGCCGATGGCGGCACCCTGTTTCTCGACGAAGTCGGCGAATTGCCACTGACGGTGCAGGCCAAGCTGCTGCGGGTGCTGCAGAGCGGCCAGTTGCAGCGGCTGGGCTCGGATCGCGATCTCAAGGTGGACGTGCGCATCATCGCCGCCACCAATCGCGACCTGGCCGACTGCGTGCGTGCCGGGCGCTTTCGTGCCGATCTCTACCATCGCCTGAGCGTCTATCCGCTGGCCGTGCCGGCTATGCGCGAGCGTGGTCGCGACGTCCTGCTACTGGCCGGTTTCTACCTGGAGCAAAATCGTGCCCGCCTGGGCCTGCGCGGCCTCCGCTTGACCCCCGCGGCGCAACGGACCCTGCTGGCCTACGACTGGCCGGGCAACGTGCGCGAGCTCTCTCACCTCATCAGCCGGGCGGCGCTCAAGGCCCATGCCGGCAGCGAGGAACGCGGCGGCATCCTGACCCTGGACAGCGATCAGCTCGGCCTGCCGCTGGGCAGCACGGCCCTGCCCGACGAGGATCCCGCCCTGCCCGCCGCCTCCCTGCGCGAAGCCACGGAGGCCTTCCAGCGCCAGACCATTACCCTGGCGCTGGAACAACACGGCCAGAACTGGACCCTGGCCGCCGCCGCCCTCGATCTGGACCGCGCCAACCTCGCCCGCCTGGCGCGGCGGCTCGGGCTCAAATAGCGGTCAGAGCGCTTTCTGTACCGCCGGCAGGCCGGGCTGGCCGTCGCGGGTGGTGACCCCCTGCAGCCAGGGCTCCAGCACCTGGGGATGGGCCTTGAGCCAGGCCTTGGCGGCGGCGTCGTAGCTGCCGCCCTTGTCCCGCGCGGCGCTCATGACAGCGTTTTCTATGTCCAAGGTGAACTTCATGTTGGTCAGCAGGCGGGCCGGATTGGGGCACTGCTCGGCGTAGCCCTTGCGCGTCAAGGTGTTCACCGTGCCGGCGGTACCGAAATACTTGTCGCCCCCGGTCAGGTACTTGATCGGGTAGTCGACGTTCATGGGGTGCGGCGTCCAGCCGAGGAAGACCACCCACTTGTCGCGCTTCACCGCCCGCCCGACCTGGGACAACATGGCCTGCTCGCTGGATTCCACCAGTTGCCAGCCGCCCAGGCCGAATTCGTTGTCCTGGATGATCTTCTGCAGCGACTGGTTGGCCGGCGCGCCGGCGCCGATGCCATAGATCTTCTTGCCGAACTGGTCGGCGTGCTTGGCCAGGTCGTCGAAGCTCTTCACCCCGCCTTCCCAGACATAGGTGGGCACCGCCAGGGTGAATTCGGTCCCGACCAGATTCTGCGCCAGCTCGGTGACCTGCCCGGTCTTCACGAACTGGTCGTAGTGCGCCTGCTGCGCCGGCATCCAGTTGCCGAGGAAGGCATCCACCTGCCCGTTGCGCATGCCGCCGTAGATGATCGGCACCGCCAGGGTCTCGACCTTGCCGGTATAGCCCAGCGCGCCGAGGATCGCGCCGGTGAGGGCGTTGGTGGCGGCGATGTCGCTCCAGCCCGGATCGGCCAGGCGAACCGTTGCGCAGGCCTGGTCCTCGGCCTGGGCCGACAGACTGACCAGGGCCAGCGTGAAGGTAGCGATGATTCCGTGTTTCATGGCCGTGCTCCAGTTAGCGGTTCAGGGTTGAGGATAGCGGGCGCGACGCTCCAGGTCGTCGAGGTCGATGTGATTGCGCATGTATTGCTGGCTGGCATCGACGAAGGGCTGGTGATCCCAGCTGGTCCGCTCGCCCTGCTCCAGGGCCGCCGCGACGAAGCGTCGCCGCCGCTGGCTGGCCAGCACCTCGCCATGCAGACGCGCCAGATCCCAGCGCTGGCGGACCTCGGCCTGGAAGCTGGCGAGCAGCTCGGCATAGTCGGGGCTGGCGGCCAGGTTTTCGCGCTCCAGCGGATCGTTCTGCAGATCGAACAGCAGCGGCGGATCCAGTTCGCAGTGGATGTACTTGTAGGCGCCGCGACGGATCATCAGCAGCGGGCTGACGGTGCCCTCGGCCAGGTATTCGCCTATCACCTCGTCGTGCCCTGCCCGGCCTTCCAGGTGCGGCAGCAGCGAACGACCGTCCAGCGGCAACTCGTCCGGCAACTGGCCGCCGGCCAGCTCGACGAAGGTCGGCAACAGGTCCATGGTCGACACCGAGGCCTGCACCCGCGCCGGGGCGAAGCGGCCGGGCGCATGGATCAGCAGCGGTACCCGCGCGGCCATCTCGAACCAGTGCATCTTGTACCAGAGTCCGCGCTCGCCGAGCATGTCGCCATGGTCGCCGGAAAAGACGATCACCGTATCGTCGGCCAGACCGCATTCTTCCAGGGTCTTGAGCAGGTGGCCGACCTGGGCGTCGACATAGCTGCAGGCACCGTAGTAGGCCTGGCGGGCATCACGGATCTTGGCCTCGGGCAGCGGCTTGTCCCACAGATCGATCACCTTGAGCAGGCGCTGGCTGTGGGGATCCTGCTCGGCCTGGGGAATGGCCCCTTCCGGCAGCGGGATGTCGACCTCGTTGTACAGGTCCCAGAATTCGCGGGGAATGGTGTAGGGGTCGTGCGGGTGGGTCAGGGACACGGTCAGGCAGAACGGCTGGTCATCGCCGCGACGCACGTGATCGTAGAGGTACTGACGCGCCTTGAAGACCACCTCTTCGTCGAAATCCAGCTGGTTGGTGCGCACGCAGGGCCCGGCCTGCAGCACCGAGGACATGTTGTGGTACCAGCTCGGGCGCACGTCCGCCGCGTCCCAGTTCACCGCCCAGCCGTAGTCGGCGGGATAGATGTCGCTGGTCAGGCGCTCTTCGTAGCCGTGCAACTGGTCCGGTCCGCAGAAGTGCATCTTGCCCGACAGCGCCGTGCGATAGCCCAGGCGCCGCAGGTGGTGGGCATAGGTGGGAATGTCGGCGGCTAAATCGGCGGCGTTGTCGTAGCCGCCGATCTTCGACGGTAGCTGGCCGCTCACCAGGGTGAAGCGCGAGGGCGCGCACAGCGGGCTGTTGCAATAGGCGGAATCGAACACCACGGCGCGCTCGGCCAGGCGTTGCAGATTCGGCAGCTTGATCGGCGAGGCGGGGTCGTACAGCGGCAGGATGGGCGCCGCCATCTGGTCGGCCATGAGAAAGAGGATGTTCATCGGCTTGGACAAGAGCGCCTCCGCTAGGATCAGGGTTGCTTATGGTTGACCCATCATCCAATGCCAACAAATCTGCGTGAAGGCCATCCGGGGTGATGTTTCGGATAAGCTGGGCTTATGTCTGATCACCAGGGAAACGCTCTCTTGGACGCCACTACTCCTGCCGACCGCCCTGCCCTGGCGCTGGACAGCCTGCGCACCTTCGAGGTGGTGGCGCGTCGCCTGAGCTTTACCGCGGCCGCCAGCGAACTGGGTACTACCCAGCCGGCTATCAGTCAGCAGATCAAGCGCCTGGAGGCCCAGCTGCAGGTGCGGCTGTTCGATCGGGTCCACCGCGGCATCCTGCTCACCGAGGCCGGACAGCTGCTGCAGGAGTACGTCGAAGCCGGCCTCGCCACCCTGGACGAGGGGGTACGCCTGGTCACCGCCCGGCCTGCCCATGAAGTCCTGCAGGTGGCCACCGACTTCGCCTTCGCCGCCTATTGGCTGTTGCCGCGCCTGCCGCGTTTCCATGCCCGCCATCCAGAGCTGGACGTCAGCCTGGTTACCAGCGACCGGGTGCCGCTGCCCGGCCCGGAGATCGACATCACCCTGGGCTTCGGCGACGGCCGCTTCAAGCATGGCGAAGCCTGGCCGCTGTTTCGCGAAGAGGTCTTTCCGGTGTGCAGTCCGCGCCTGCTCCAGGGCCGGCAGCCGCCGCTGCCCGCCATGGAGCTGGGGCGCTGGCCGCTGCTGCATCTCAAGGCGGCGCCCAACAGCCGCTGGTACGACTGGAAGACCCTGCTGCCGGCGCTGGACCTGGCGTCCCTGCCCGCGGCGCCGTCCGGCGCGGTGCTGAGCTTCGACAACTACACCCTGGTGATCCAGGCGGCCATCGCCGGCCAGGGCCTGGCGATCGGCTGGCGCCACCTGGTGGACGATCTGTTGCGGCAGGAGCTGCTCTGTCGCCCCTTCGCCGGGCTGGCCACCTCGCGCTATGGCTATTACGCCATCCTGCCCGAGCGCAAGCGGCGCCAGCGGCTGGTGCAGCGCTTTCTCGACTGGCTGCTGGAAGAGCTGGAGCGGCCACGCGAGTCCCTAGCTGGCGCACGGCTGGCGACCTGAGCTGAACTCAGCGCTCGTAGACTTCCAGTGGCAGATCGTCCGGATCGGCGAAAAAGGTGAATCTCCTGCCGGTCAGCTCGTCGGTGCGGATCGGCTCGGTGACCACGCCATGGCCCTGCAGGTGGGCGACGGTGGCGTCCAGATCGGCCACGGCAAAGGCTAGGTGGCGCAGTCCCTGGGCCTCCGGGCGCGACGGCCTGGGCGGGGCATCGGGAAAGGAGAACAGCTCCAGCTGGGCATGCGCGCCCACTGCCAGATCCAGCTTCCAGGAGCGCCGGGCCTCGCGATAGGTCTCGGCGATCACCGGCAACCCGAGGATCTCGGTATAGAAGTGCCGGGAGCGTTCATAGTCGGCGCAGATCAGCGCCACGTGGTGCAGACGGTCGAAGTGGGTCATCAGGGTACCGCGACGAATTTGAGGTCGGACGGGGCGCCGACATCCAGGCTCTGCAGTTCATCGCCGAGCTTGCCGCTGTCGGGATCCCGGGCGAAGACCTTGAGCTGGTTGGATTTCTGGTTGGCCACCAGCAGGTACCGCCCGGACGGATCGATGGCGAATTCTCGCGGCGACAGGCCGTTGACCGGATGGCGCTCGACAAAGGTCAGGGTGCCATCGGGATTCACCGCGAACACCGCCAGCTGGTTGTCGGTGCCACGGCTGGCGACATAGAGGAAGCGCCCGTCGCCGGACAGGTGCAGCGCACCGGCATCCCGCTCGCCGGTGAATTCCTGGGGCGTCAGGCTGTAGCTCTGCAACTGCCGCAGCATGCCGTCCTGGTGGGCGAAGGCCATCACCTGTCCGGCCAGCTCCAGGGTCAGGTAGGCGTAGCGGCCATCGGCGCTGAACACCAGGTGGCGCGGCCCGCTGCCTTCCGGCACCGGCACGAAGGGCGTCTCGGCGGCCACCAGCGGCCGTTCCGGCTGCTGCGGCAGATAGCGATAGACGAATACCTTGTCGGCGCCCAGATCCGGGGCGAAGACGAAGCGGCCATCCGGGGTCGTCACCGCCGCGTGCACGTGGCTGGACTGCTGGCGCGGGTGCTGTTCGCTGGGCTGGTGGAATTCGATCTGCGCCACCGGGCTGAGCACGCCGCCGTCCTGGATCGGCAGCACCGCCAGGGAGCCTTCCGGCAGGCTGGAGTAGTTGGCCACGAACAGGAACTTGCCGTCGGTGCTGAGGCTGGAGTGGGTCGGCTCGTCGCCCAGGCTCTTGACCTGGCTGACCTGCTGCAGGCGGCCGTTGCCGGGTTCGAAGCGATAGGAGGTGACCCGTCCGATGCTGTCGCCGCTCGAACCCCGGCCATTCTCGTTGACGGCGAACAGGGTCCGGCCATCCCGCGACAGGGTCAGAAACGAGGGGTTGGACGCCTTGACGATACGCAGCGGGCCATCGATCTGACCATTGCGGCTGTTGAAGCGATAGACATACAGCCCCTGGCTGCTGCCCGCGGTGTAGCTGCCGACCAGCAGATTGAACAGACCGGGTTCGGCGCGGGCCGGGGCGTTGTGCCCCACGAGCAGGGCGAACAGGGCCAGCGGCAGCAGACGGGGCAGAGCTCTCATGGGAAATCCTTGGCGAGCGGTGGGCGTTGAGACCGATGCGGAGCGGCCCGGTTTCCCTACCGTCTGGAGGCGGAAGGCGGCCGCGCGCGGCGGCTATTCTACTGAAATCCGGGCTGGCACTGTGCCAGAGGCCTTTCGCCATTTATCGCCTGCGCCAGTGCGCTGGCGGTCTACGTCGGGGCAACCGGCGCAAGGAGGCCGCGCCAGAGCCTGCGGTGAACTCGGCACTGTCCGAGGGCTGCCGGTAAAAGAATTGGTCAGGCTAGTCCAGCACGCCCTGCAGAATGGCGTAGACGAGCCCGGTGCCCACGGCAACCAGCACCATGTCGGTCCCCAGGCGGCGCCATTCGTAGCCCGGATAATCCGGCAGCTGGCGGGCGATATCCGGCGGCAGCGGTCGGCCATACCCGGGAGACAAAGGGTGCCCGCGCTCCAGACGCAGTCCTGGCGGCAGGTCGCCACCGCGACCGATCTGGCCGCGCAGTGCCTGGATGCGCTGCCGCGCCGGTCCCAGATCCGGCGGTCCACCCGCGGCCGGTCCGGCACCCGGGCGACCCTGGCCACGCGACCCGGGCCCTGGTCCCTGGCCATGGGGGCCACCCTGTTCCTGCCAGCCCGGTCCTTGCGGACCCTTGGGCCCGCCAGGCCCGTGATCCGGAGGCGCGGCCAGGGCCAGATTGCCGATCAGACAGAGGGCTGCAGTGGAAAGAAGGGTACGCATCGGCGGCTTCCTCATAGAAGACGATGGCAGCGAATATCCACTTGGAGTCTGGTTACTGAAAAAGACTCCCGGGTCATTCCCGGACGCACAGCCTGTGGATAAATCGGGGATAAAAGCGGTATAACTCCACGAGAAATCTCCAAAGCCCGTTAGGGTCCAAATAAAAGTCCTTTATTATCAATGAGTTAAAAAGATGGTCGGCTGGCTATCGAATCCGCTTTTTGTGGATAAAGCCTGGGACCCCCCTATGCTGAGGCCCGTTTTCGCCTGCACTCAAGCCGTGCGCGGATCGATTTTCCCCAGCCTGGAAACGGAAAAGCCGCGCCTGAATGACCGGGCGCGGCTTTTCTGAAGGTCGCCTTTCGCTATTCCGGCTTCTTCAGCTTGGGATTGGGAAAGAACTGCACGGCCTGCACCTTGGGATCGGGCTTCTTGGGTTTCAGCGCACTGATGTTGACCCGCGTCGGCAATTCCTTGGGGACCGAATTGCCGCGCTCGTCCAGGGTGTCGCTGTAGCCGCAGGAGACGCACTCGCGGTTGGGCGTGCCGTCCTGGGTCCACATCTTCAGGGTGTCCTGCGCCTGGCACGCCGGGCAGACCGCCCCGGCGATGAACCTCTTGCGGATCGGCTCGCTCACGCCGCCTCCTCGCTCAGCCCGGAATGGCGGAGCAGGGCGTCGATGCTGGGTTCGCGGCCGCGGAAGTCGACGAACAGCACCATGGGCGCCTGGGAGCCGCCGCGGGCCAGGATGGCTTCACGGAAGGCCCGACCGGTTTGCGGATTGAAGACGCCTTCTTCCTCGAACTTGGCGAAGGCATCGGCGGACAGCACCTCGGCCCACTTGTAGCTGTAGTAACCCGCGGCATAACCGCCGGCGAAGATGTGCGCGAAGCTGTTGGGGAAGCGGTTGTAGGCGGGCGGCCGTACCACGGAGATCTCGTCGCGGATGCCTTCCAGCACCTCGCGCACACTGCGACCATCCCCGTGGCTGGCGTGCAATTCGAAGTCGAACAGCGAGAATTCCAGCTGGCGCAGCATCATCAGGCCGGACTGGAAGTTCTTCGCCGCCAGCATCTTGTCCAGCAGCTCTTGGGGCAGCGGCTCGCCAGTCTCGTAGTGACCGGAGATCAGCGCCAGACCCTCGGGCTCCCAGCACCAGTTCTCCATGAACTGGCTGGGCAGCTCCACCGCATCCCAGGCCACGCCGTTGATGCCGGAGACGCTGGCGTGCTCGACGCGGGTCAGCAGGTGATGCAGGCCGTGGCCGAATTCGTGGAAGAGGGTGGTCACCTCGTCATGGGTGAGCAGCGCCGGCTGGCCGGGGCTGGCCGGGGTGAAGTTGCAGACCAGGTAGGCCACCGGATCGATCAGCCGGCCCTGGGCATCGCGCCGCTTGTCGCGGGCACCGTCCATCCAGGCGCCACCACGCTTGTTGGCGCGGGCATAGAGATCGAAGTAGAAGCGGCCGATGGAGGTGCCGTTTTCCTTGATCTCGAACAGGCGCACGTCCGGATGCCATTTCTCGAAGTCGCGCAACTCGGCGATCTCGATGCCATAGAGCTTCTGCACCGTGGCGAACAGACCAGAGAGCACCTTGTCCACCGGGAACCAGGCGCGGACCTCTTCCTGGGACAGCGCATAGCGCTGCTGGCGCAGCTTTTCGGCGAAGTAGCCGGTGTCCCAGCTCTGCAGATCCTGCACGCCCTGTTCGGCGGCGAAGGCGCGCAGTTCTTCCAGGTCGCGCTGGGCGAAGGGCTTGGAGCGCACGGCGAGGTCGCGCAGGAAACCCAGCACCTGGTCGCTGCTCTCGGCCATCTTGGTGGCCAGCGACAGCTCGGCATAGTTGGCATAGCCCAGCAGGCGGGCCAGTTCCTGGCGCAGGTCGAGCAATTCCTCCATCACCGGGCCGTTGTCGAACTGGCCGGCGTTGGGGCCCTGCTCGGAAGCGCGGGTGGCGTAGGCGGCATAGACCTCTTCACGCAGGGCGCGGTCATCGGCGTAGGTCATCACCGCGTAGTAGCTGGGGAATTCCAGGGTCACCAGCCAACCGTCCAGCTCCTTGGCCTGGGCAGCGGCCTGCAGCTGGGCCTTGGCCGACTCGGGCAGGCCGGCGAGGGCGGCTGGATCGGTGAGGTGCTTGGTCCAGGCCTGCGTCGCGTCGAGCAACTGGTTGGAGAACTTGCTGCCCAGCTCGGACTTGCGCGCCTGGATGGCGGCATAGCGCTGCTGCTCGGCCGGCGGCAGGTCGATGCCGGACAGACGGAAATCACGCAGGGCGTGTTCCAGAGTGGTCTTCTGGCCGGCGTCGAAGCCCTTGGCTTCTTCGCTCTCGGCCAGGCGGCTGTAGGCCTGGAAGAGGTCCTTGTTCTGGCCGATCTCGGTGGAGTAGGCCGACAGCTTGGGCAGGCAGGCCTCGTAGGCGGCGCGCAGCTCGGCGCTGTTGCACACGGCATTGAGGTGGCCGATGGGGCTCCAGGCCTGACCCAGCCGATCGTTCAGCTCGTCCATCGGCAGCACCAGGCCGGCCCAGGTGGGGTGTTCCTTCTGCGTCTCCAGCAACTTGGCCAGGGCAGCACGGTTCTCGGCCAGGACGGTGTCGATGGCCGGCTCGACGTGCTCGGGCTTGATGGCGGAAAAGGGCGGCAGGTCGTAGGACTGAAGCAGCGGATTGCTGGCGCTCACGGCGTTCCCCTCGGGGCGATGGCTTTGACAGTTATATATGGAGCCCATCCTAATAGGTCTCAAGACCCTTCCGACGAGAAAAGGTATCTATCGTGACCATAAGGACCTTCCAGGGTAAGACCCCGCACCTGGGCGAACGCGCCTTCGTCGACGCCACCGCCGTGGTGATCGGTGATGTCGAGCTCGGCGCAGACAGCTCGATATGGCCGCTGACGGTGATCCGCGGCGACATGCATCGCATCCGCATCGGCGCGCGCACCAGCATCCAGGACGGCAGCGTGCTGCACATCACCCACGCCGGCCCCTTCAATCCGGACGGCTATCCCTTGCTGATCGGCAGCGACGTTACCGTCGGCCACCAGGTGACCCTGCACGGCTGCACGATTGGCGACCGGGTGCTGGTGGGCATGGGCAGCATCGTCATGGACGGCGCCGTGGTGGAGGATGAGGTGGTGATCGGCGCCGGCAGCCTGGTCCCGCCAGGCAAGCGGCTGGAAGGCGGCCACCTCTACGTCGGCCGCCCGGTCAAGCAGATCCGCCCGCTGGAGGAGAAGGAGCGCGCCTTCTTCACCTATAGCGCCGGCAACTACGTGAAGCTCAAGGACCAGCATCTGGCCGAGGGCTATGGGGAGGAGGGGGCCTAGCGTAGACGACTAGGCGTCCGCATTCGTTGGCTTCGGAGACAAAGCCGCCTCAGCCCGCAGAGCGAGCGCCGTAGCGTGGAAAACGGCGCCGCCTTTTCCACAGGTGACTTCGTGGCGCGAGGCTCGCCCTCACCCCAACCCTCTCCCAAGGGGAGAGGGAGCTATCCGAGTAGCCTTAAGAGCCGTAGCGTGGAAAACGGCGCAGCCTTTTCCACAGGTGACTTCATGGCGCGGGGGCACGCCCTCACCCCAACCCTCTTCCAAGGGGAGAGGGAGCTATCCGAGTAGCCTTAAGAGCCGTAGCGTGGAAAACGGCGCAGCCTTTTCCACAGGTGACTTCGTGGCGCGAGGCTCGCCCTCACCAACCCTCTCCCAAGGGGAGAGGGGGCTATCCGAGTAGCCTGCAGAGCCGTAGCGTGGAAAACGAGGCAGCCTTTTCCACAGGTGACTTCGTGGCGTGAGGCTCGCCCTCACCCCAACCCTCTCCCAAAGGGAGAGGGTGCTATCAGAGCGGGAGGGGTCATCTCCAGCCTCTCCTACCCGATCGCAATAAGCTGTTGTAACCCCGCGCGTAGGAGCGGTCGCGTCGCATCGGCCGCGATCTGCTACCCCCGCAGCGGACAGGCTTCTCCCAGCCTTGCCTGGAGCACCCCACGCAACGCCTGCAATTCGTCGATGCGCGCCTCGATGACCCTGAGCTTGTCGCGCAGCAGCTCCTGCAGATAGGCATCCGGATCAGCGGCGCGCTCGACGTCCTCCAGGTTGGCGGCGATTTCCTGCAGGCTGAAACCCAGCCGCTGGGCGGTACGAATGTAGCCCAGCCATTCCACGGCGTCAGGCGGATAGTCGCGATAGCCATTGGCCTGCCGCCGGGCCTGGAGCAGCCCCTGGCGGGGTTCCCGCCGGAAGCCCTGCTGCTGGGCAATCTGCTGGGCTCCCAGGTGTGCGTCTGGTCTGTGCTGCGCCTGGTGCGGCCTTCGCTGCTGCTGGGACGCTAAGACGCCGTGGCCAGGGCCCTGTTCGCCCTCTGGCAGGCCTGGGCGCTGTACCAGGGCGCCAGTCCCTTGCTGGCAATGTTCCTGGTAATCGAAATCGGCTTCGGCGTCGCCCAGGCGTGGCCGGTGTCTCTGTCCTCGCTGACGGGCTGACCGCGGTTCGTTGGGCTTCGGCGCTGGAGCCGCCTCAACCCAATCTACGTTTGATCGCGGCTATCGCGGCCATGGGCCGCTCCTACAGGCTCCAACGCAACTGTAAGAGCGGCCGCAACAGCGGACCGCCATGGGCCGCGATGGTCGTAGGTTGGCGCTGAGCGCAGCGAAGCCCAACAGCGTCGCGGAACTAACCCAGCTGCCGCCGCAACTCCGCCAGCACTGGAGCACCGTCGGGACGCACACCGCGCCAGAGTTCGAAGGCCTCGGCGGCCTGTTCCACCAGCATGCCCAGGCCGTCCAGGGTGTGGAAGGCACCCTCGTCCTGCGCCCAGCGGTTGAAGGGCGTGAGGTCCTTGCCGTACATCATGTCGTAGGTCACCGTCTGCGGGCCGATGACCGCCTCCGACAGGGGCGGGCGACCGCCACCGAGACTGGCCGAGGTGCCGTTGATGATGACGTCGAAGGGCTCTCTCAGGGTGGAGAAGGCGGCCACCTCGATGGCCCCCAGCTCGGCGAACTCCCGCGCCAGTTGCACCGCCTTGAGTTCGGTGCGATTGGCCAGCACCAGTTGTCCGGGGTTGCAGGCCAGCAGCGGCTCCAGCACGCCGCGTACGGCGCCGCCGGCGCCCAGCACCAGGACGCGCTGGCCGGCCAGCTGCAGACCGGCGTTGACCGTGAGATCCCGGACCAGGCCGGCGCCGTCGGTGTTGTCGCCGAGCAGGCGACCATTGGCCTGGCGCTTGAGGGTGTTCACCGCCCCGGCTCGCCGCGCACGCGGGGTGAGTTCATCGCACAGCTGGTAGGCCTCTTCCTTGAAGGGCACCGTGACATTGGCGCCCAGGCCGCTCTGGAAGAAGCTGCGGGCACTTTCGCTGAAGCCGTCCAGTGGCGCCAGCAGCGTCCCGTAGTGCAGGCGTTGGCCGGTCTGGTCGGCGAACAGGCTGTGGATCAGCGGCGACTTGCTGTGGGCGATGGGATTGCCGAAGACGGCGTAGCGATCCATGGTCTCTATCCTGCGGGCGTCGGGGCGAGCGCGAGCCAGTCGCGGTCGGTGAGAAAGAAGTCGGTCAGGCGGGCTTCCGGCGAGCCGGGCACGGGTTTCCAGTCATAGCCCCAGCGCACCTCGGGTGGCAGCGACATGAGGATGGACTCGGTGCGCCCGCCGGATTGCAGGCCAAACAGGGTGCCGCGGTCATAGACCAGGTTGAATTCCACGTAGCGGCCGCGGCGATAGGCCTGGAATTCCCGCTCGGCCTGACCGTAGGGCTGGTCGCGGCGGCGCTGGACGATGGGCAGATAGGCGTCGACGAAGGCATCGCCGATGGCGCGCTGGAAGGCGAAGCAGGTGTCGAAGTCCCAGTCGTTCAGGTCGTCGAAGAACAGGCCGCCGATGCCGCGCGGCTCGCCCCGGTGCTTGAGGTGGAAATAGCGGTCGCACCAGGCCTTGTAACGCGGATAGACGTCGGCGCCGAAGGGCGCGCAGGCGTCATGGCAGACCTGGTGCCAGTGCACGCAGTCGGCCTCGTTGCCGTAGTAGGGGGTGAGGTCGAGACCGCCACCGAACCACCAGACCGGCGCCTCGCCGGGCTTCTCGGCGAGAAAGAAGCGCACATTGGCGTGAGCCGTGGGGATATGGGGATTGCGCGGGTGCATGACCAGGGAGACGCCCATGGCTTCGAAGCTGCGCCCGGCCAGTTCCGGGCGATGGGCGCTGGCCGAGGGCGGCAGGCTGTCGCCATGCACATGGGAGAAGTTCACGCCGCCCTTTTCCAGCAGGGCGCCGTCGGCAATCACCCGGGTGCGGCCACCACCGCCGGTCGGCCGGGTCCAGGCGTCTTCGGCGAAAGCTGCGCTGCCATCCTCGGCTTCCAGTGCGGCGCAGATGCGCTCCTGCAGATCGAGCAGATAGGCCTTGACGGCCTCCAGGGAGGGATTCATCGCAAGGATTTCCACAACAGGCGGGGAGGGCGCAGAGCATAACACCCGTATCCGACCGGTTGACGTGGCCCGCGGTTGCGGCTTGGATGAAGGCTCACCCCAAGAGAGCCCGGCCAAGGGCTCCAACCAGGAGACACACAAGCATGGCCCAGCGCATCCAGTTCAGCCGCACCGGTGGTCCCGAAGTACTCGAACTTGTGGATTTCGAACCCGCCGCGCCCGGCCCCGACGAGGTGCAGGTGCGCAACCACGCCATCGGCCTCAACTTCATCGAGACCTATTACCGCAGCGGCCTCTATCCGCCGCCGGCGCTGCCCTCGGGCCTGGGCACCGAGGGTGCCGGGGTGGTGGAGGCGGTCGGCAGCGCCGTCACCCGCTTCAAGGCTGGCGATCGCGTGGCCTATGCCACCGGGCCGCTGGGCGCCTATGCCGAGGTCCATGTACTGCCCGAGCGGCATCTGGTGCACCTGCCGGAGGCGATCTCCTTCGAACAGGGCGCCGCGGTCATGCTCAAGGGGCTGACCGTGCAATACCTGCTGCGCCAGACCTATCCGCTGCAGGCCGGCGACACCGTGCTGTTCCATGCCGCGGCCGGGGGCGTCGGCTCCCTGGCCTGCCAGTGGGCCAAGGCCTTGGGCGTGCGCCTGATCGGCACCGCCGGCTCCCCGGAAAAGCTGGAAAAGGCCAAGGCACTGGGCGCCTGGGCGGTGATCGACTACCGCCAGGAAGACGTCCCGGCGCGGGTCCGCGAATTGACCGGGGGCGCCAAGGTGCCGGTGGTCTACGACGGCGTCGGCAAGGACACCTGGGAGATGTCGCTGGACTGCCTGGCCCCGCGCGGTCTCATGGTCAGCTTCGGCAACGCCTCCGGCGCGGTCACCGGGGTCAATCTGGGCATTCTCTCGCAGAAGGGCTCGCTCTATGTGACCCGGCCGACCCTGGCCACCTACGCCGCCTCCCCGGAAGCCCTGCAGGACATGGCCGATCAGCTGTTCGAGCTGATCAGCGATGGCCGCATCCAGGTGGACATCGGCCGACGCTATCCACTGGCCGAGGTGCAGGAGGCACATCGGGCGCTGTCAGGTCGCGAGACCAGCGGCTCGACCATCCTGCTGCCCTGAGGCACGGCACCCGCGCGCCTAGCCGGGAAATCGTGACAGCCATTAAGTTTCCCGCAGCCAGGCGGCACGACGGGGTTAAACGCCGGTCTATCTCGGACAGTCAGGTCGCCTCGGCCTCGACGTTCTTTCCAGAATCGGCCGGATCGCTGCCCCTGTCATGCCTATCTCCAGCCCCATCGCCAGCCTGCTCGATACCGCCACGGACACGGCGCTGATCACCCTGACCGCCGAAGGGCGGATCGGGCAGTGGTGCCCGAACGTCGCCCGGCTGCTGGGCTGGACGGCGCAGGACTGGCTCGGTGAATCCATCGTCGGTCTGCTGCTTCCGGAGCCACTGGCCGACGGCTGGCTGACCGCCCTCGAACGCTGCCAGACTCAGGGTCTGCGCCACCGCGACGGTCACCTGGTACGCCTCGACCTGCACTTGGTGCCGCTGCGCCGGGCCGAGGTCGCCGTGGGCTGGTTGCTGCACGTCTGGCAGGCTCCGGCGAGCCGTGCCCGCTTCGCCGCCCGGCGCAGCGCCGAGCGGGAGTTGCCGCAACGCCTGCAGGCGCTTGGCGAATGGTCGCGACGCCTCAGCGGCGCGGCGGATCTGGCGGCGCTGCGCCTGTGCGCCACCCAGGCCCTGCGGGACCTGGCCGACGATCCCCAGGCGCGGCTGCTGTCCGTGGCCGAGGCGGGCAGTCCGCCGGTGGGTGAATTGCTCATCCCATTCGGTCCTGCCACTCAGCCCCTGGGCTACCTGCAACCGGGCGACGCCGTCGACGCGGACACCCGGCTGTTGCTGGATCAATTGGCCCTGCTGCTGGGCGCTTTGCTCATGCGGCAGCAGACCCAGGACCAGGTCCGCCACCTCGAACGGCGGTTGTCGCTGGAGCAGGGGTTGCTGGCCAGCGTGCTGCAGCAGGCGCCCCTGGGCATCTCCATCACCGAAGCCGGCAGCGAAGAATCGGTGATGCTCAATGACCGCGTCGACATCCTCCTGGGCAAGCGCCCGGCCGGTGAGACGCTGGACGAGCGCTATGGCGCCATCGGCGCCCTGCACGCCAATGGCCAACCCTATGCGGTGGACGACTATCCCACGGTACGAGTCCTGCGCAGTGGCAAGGCGGTGGCGCCCGAATTGATGCGCTATCGGCGCCCTGACGGCAGTATTCGGCTGCTGGAGGTCTCCAGCGCCCCGGTTCGGTCGGCCAGCGGCGAGGTGATCGCCTCGGTCACCCTGTTCGACGATGTCCAGCAGCGGGTCGATGCGGAAAATGCCCTGCGCGAACACAGTGCGCGCCTGGCCAGCCTGATCAATCAGGCGGCGGTCGGCATCTGCCAGACCGACGCCTGCGGGCGCATCCTACTCGCCAATCGCCGCTATTGCGAAATGCTCGATCGCAACGAGGTCGGGGTGCTGGAACAGAGCCTGCAGGCCCAGACCCATCCCGAAGACCGGGCCATCCTGGAGCGCCATCTCGACACCCTGCGCGAGCGCGGCGACAGCTTCAAGCTGGACCAGCGCTTCCTGCGTCCGGATGGCTCGGTGGTCTGGGTCAGCCTGCACGGCTCGCCGCTGCAGTCGGAGGTCGGCCAGGCGCTGTCGGTGAGTCTGGTGGTGGTGGATCTCACCCAGCGCAAGCAAGCCGAAGCCGCCTTGCACCTGTCCAACCAGCGCTTTCGCAATGCCGTGGAGGCGGTGCAGGGAGTGGTCTGGACCAGCAACGCCCAGGGCCATCTGCTCGGCGAACAACTCGCCTGGAGCACCCTGACCGGGCAGAGCTATGCCCAGTATCAGCAGGACGGCTGGGCCGATGCCCTGCACCCCGAGGATGCCCCCCGCACCCTGCGGCGCTGGCGCCTGGCGGTGCAGCAGCAGGTGGACTTCCACGACGAACACCGCTTGCGCTGTCGCGATGGTCAATGGCGCACCTTCAGCGTGCGCGCCCTGCCAGTGCGCGAAAACGGTGTGGTCTGCGAATGGGTGGGCGTACACACCGACGTCAGCGAGATCCGCATGGCCGAGCACCGCCTGCGGCGCCTGGCCGAACTGCTGGAACAACGCGTCCACGAACGCACCGTCGAGCGTGACCGCATGTGGCGGGTGGCCGACGACCTGCTCGGCGTCATCCAGGGGCAACGCTGGCTCAGCCGCAATCCCGCCTGGGGCCGCACCCTGGGCTGGGACGACGAAGAAATGCGCCATCAACCGCCGACCTCCTTGGAGCACCCGGACGATCCGCCCGTGTTTCCGCGCCTGGCCGCCCTGCGCCACGGCGAGGTGCTCAGCGATCTGCCCGGGCGCCTGCGCACCCGCGACGGTCACTGGCGCCACATGATGTGGAAGGCCACCGCCGATCACGACGGACGCATCTATGTCTTCGGTCGCGACGTCACCGTCGAGCACGACGCCGCCCTGGCCCTGCAGAACGCCGAAGCCGCGCTGCGCCAGGCGCAGAAGATGGAAGCCATCGGGCATCTCACCGGGGGCATCGCCCATGACTTCAACAATCTGCTCACCGGCATCAGCGGCTCCCTGGAATTGCTGCGCCGACGCCTGGACCAGGGGCGCCACGACAACCTGCAGCGCTACCTGGACACCGCCGAGCAATCCGCCACCCGCGCCGCTGCCCTGACCCATCGCCTGCTGGCCTTCGCCCGCCGGCAGACGCTGGATCCACGGCCGGTAAACGTCAATGAGCTGATCCTGTCCCTGGAAGAACTCTTCCAGCGCACCCTGGGCGAACGCATCAGCCTGCGCAGCAGCCTCGCGCTGCAGTTGCCACCGGCGCGCACCGACACCAACCAGCTGGAGAACGCCCTGCTGAATCTGGTGATCAATGCTCGCGATGCCCTGCCCGAAGGCGGTCAGCTGACCCTGGAAACCGCCCTCGATCACCTCACCGACCTGGCCGCCGAGCATGACCTGCCGCCGGGTGATTATGTACGCCTGACCATCGCCGACACCGGCAGCGGCATGCCGGCCGAGGTGGTGGATCGCGCCTTCGATCCCTTCTTCACCACCAAACCCATTGGCCAGGGCACCGGTCTGGGTCTGTCGATGCTCTATGGCTTCATCAAGCAGTCGGGTGGCCATGTGACCCTGGAGAGCGAATTGGGCAGTGGCACCCGCGTCAGCCTCTGGCTGCCCTGTGCCCCGCCCGAGCGGCCGGCGGCGAGCGACACGCCCCAGCCGGCCATCGCCCAGAGTCGAGGCGAACGCCTGCTGCTGGTGGAAGACGATGTTTCGGTGCGACTGCTGCTACGCGAGATGCTCACCGAGCTGGGCTATCGCGTGCGCACCGCCGCCAGTGCCTCGGCGGCGCTCACCCTGGTCGACGGCGATCTGCCCTGTGACCTGCTGATCACCGATCTCGGCCTGCCGGATCTCGACGGCGCCGAGCTGGCAGGGCGCCTGCGCGAGCGCTGGCCGGAGCTGCCGGTGCTGTTCGTCAGCGGTCATGCCGAGCGGCCGACCCCGAATGGCGAGCTCTCGCTGGCCAAGCCGTTCCAGATCGATGCGCTGGCGCGGTTGCTGCGCCAACTGCTCGACTGACCTAGGGCCTAGGGCCGGAAGACCTTGCCGGTCACCAAGTCGCGAATCACGCTGGGATTCTTGCGCCCGCCCAGTTCGCCCACGAGGATGCCGTCCAGGTTATCGGGAAAGTACTGCTGGACCCGCAGCCGGGTGCGCGCGGCCGGGCGCCCGGCGGGATTGGCCGAGGTGGAGATCAGCGGCCCGGTCAGGGCGCAGAGTTCGCCCACCAGGGGATGCTCGGAAACCCGCAGCGCCACGGTGGCGTGGGCGCCGGTGACCCAGCCGGGCAGGCGATTGTGGTGCGGCACCAGCCAGGTGTTGGGGCCCGGCCAGGTGCTGGCCAGCTTGGCCAGGGAGGCCTCCGGCAGATCGTGGAGCAGGAAGTCGAACTGGCGAATGGTGTCGGCCACCAGGATCAGGCCCTTTTCCATCGGCCGCCCCTTGAGCATCAGCAGGCGATAGACCGCGGCCTGATCCCAGGGATCGCAGCCCAGGCCCCAGACGGCCTCGGTGGGGTAGGCCAGGACGCCCCCCTCGCGCACGATTCGCGCCGCCTGCCGCACTCGCCAGCTGTTATGCATCGCCTAGCCTCCGCCAAATCCCTGAAGTCTACCCGAGCGCGCTGCCGATGCCAGTCATCCGCCGCTAGCCGAGCCGACTCCAGCTGCCCTGCTGCGCCACCACCTGGCCGTCCAGCTCCAGCTCGGTCAGCTGGACCAGGACCTCCGGCAGCGACAGGCCGCAGAGCCGCGCCAGCTCTTCGCTGTTGAGCGGTCCGGCGGTCAGATGGCGCAGCAGGGGATGATCCTCGCCCGCCGCGGCCGCGACGACCGGGGCCAGGCTGCGCCAGCCCTGCAGGGCGTCAAGGATGTGTTCCACGCTCTCCACCAGTTGCGCGCCCTCGCGAATCAGCTGATGACAGCCACGGGCCCCGGGATGATGGATGGAGCCGGGCAGGGCGAACACCTCGCGGCCCTGCTCGGCGGCCAGTCGCGCGGTGATCAGCGAACCGCTGGAGGGGCTGGCCTCCACCACCAGGGTACCCAGACTGAGACCGCTGATGATCCGGTTGCGCCGCGGGAAGTTGGCCGCCTGGGGCGTGCAGTCCAGCGGCAATTCCGAGACCAGCGCGCCACCCTCGGCCAGCAGGCGCCGGGCGAGACCCAGGTGCCGGCGCGGATAGAGCTGCCGCAAGCCGGTGCCCAGCACGGCGACCGTGCCGCCGCCGGCCTCCAGGGCGCCCTGATGCGCCGCGCCATCGATGCCCAGCGCCAGGCCACTGGTGATGCAGAAGCCGGCTGCGGCCAGGCTGTGGGCGAACCGCCGGGCATTGTCCAGCCCCTGGGCACTGGCCTGGCGACTGCCGACCAGGGCCAGCTGCGGCCGTTCGAGCAACTCGACCTGTCCTTCGACAAACAGCAGCGGCGGTGGATCGGCGATCTCGGCCAGCAACGCCGGATAGCGCTCGTCACCCAGGCAGAGCAGGTGGCGTTCGGGACCGTCCAGCCAGGCCAGGGCCTGATCGACCCGTTCGCGGGTCGCCGGGCTGCGGCGGGCATCCGCGGCCACTGCCGGCAGGCGCAGGGCGCGCCAGGCCGAAGCGGGGGCGCTGAGCGCCGCGGCGGCACTGCCAAAGGCATCCAGCAGCAGGCGCTGGCGCACCGCGCCGAGTTCCGGCAGGGCATGCAGGCGGAGCCGGGCGTCCAGCTCGGCAGGGGAGAAGCTGGCCATGGTGTCATCCTTGAGGGGTGGCCGGTCGCCGTCCTGGCGACCCGAAGGGGGTGGGGTTAGGGGTTGCGCACCTTGTCCATGATTTCCAGCTGGCGGGTGGCGGTCAGGATCAGGCCGTAGCTGATCTTGTCGTAGGTGCGAAAGACCATCAGCAGGCCGGCACGCTCGTCGGGGATCTTCACCAGCTCGCCGGTGATGCGATCGCGCACCGTCTCGCCGGTCTTGTTGACCGCCAGCACATTGCCTTCGGTCAGGCCATCACGGGTGCCCTTGTTCAGGGTCACCACATCGAACTGGCCGACCTGGGTGACGCCACGGGGCACGTCGAGGATCAGGCCGCTGATGTCACGCGCCGGCGCGCTGGGCATGAAGGTGGAATTCACCAGCCGCTCCTCGGTGGGGAACAGCCGGTCGCCCAGGCGGACCTCCTGGGTGGTGCGGGTCAGCCGCAGGGTGGCGATGTCGCCTTCCTGGGTAACCAGATCGGCGCTGCCGATGAAGTCGCCGTTGATGCCGAGGAAGGCACCGGTCTTGGGATCGACATAGGTCTTGCCCTGGCGATAGATGCCATAGGCCGAGACGCCCGGCTGCAACTTGCCGCGCACATAGATGCGATCGCCAGCGCCGCTCACCACCCGCTCGGCGTTACCGGCCACCACATAGGGCGCCGCCTGGAACTGTTCGGCCGAATCGATGGCGCGATTCTGCAGCAGGAAGCTGTTGACCGCCTCCAGCGGAATGGCCGGGATGGCTTCGGCGATGGGCGTGCTGCGCACCGTGGGCGACAGCTTGACCGTGCCGCGCGAGGCGCCGCGGTTGAGCTGCAGGCGCGGCTGGCCGTCGACATAGCTCAGCACCAGGGTATCGCCGGGATAGATGAGGTGGGGATTCTTGATCTGCGGATTGGCCTGCCAGATCTCCGGCCATTCCCAGGGTTTGCTGAGGAATCTGGCGGAGATATCCCAGAGGGTATCGCCGCGGACCACGGTGTAGCTTTCCGGGTGATCCTGTCGCAGGGTGACCGCCGCATACGCCGACTGCAGGGCGCCCGCTGCAACCAGCGCCAGGGCGAACAAAGATTTCCTCATGCGTCGAATCCCTTTACACTTAGCTTTGAAGAACCGTCTTCACGCAAACGTCGGGGAATCGCCCCAGTTGTGCCCTGATCGCCACCTTTGTCGGCACCGGGCGGCCCAGGCGCCCATCCCCGTCGACCGACATCATCCACCTTTCGGGACCAGCCCGAGCGGGGTGGAGACAACGCTGCGGCATCTTAGCAGCGCCCCTTGACTGTATTCCACAAGTGCCCTCAACGCCATGGCGATCCTAGACATCCTCGAATTCCCCGATCCCCGCCTGCGCACCGTCGCCAAGCCCATCGACACGGTGGACGACGCCCTGCGCCAGACCATCGACGACATGTTCGAGACCATGTACGAAGCGCCCGGCATCGGTCTGGCCGCCACCCAGGTCAACGTCCATCGCCGCCTGGTGGTGATCGACGTCAGCGAAGACAAGAGCGAGCCGCTGGTCTTCATCAATCCCGAGGCCGAGCCGCTCACCCAGGAACTGGGCGAGTACCAGGAAGGCTGCCTGTCGATCCCCGGTTTCTACGAAAAGGTCTGCCGCCCCGAGCGCGTCCGGGTCAAGGCCCTGGACCGCGACGGCAAGCCCTTCGAGCTGGAGTGCGACGGCCTGCTGGCGGTATGCATCCAGCACGAGATCGATCACCTCGACGGCAAGCTGTTCGTCGACTATCTATCGCCGCTCAAGCGCGATCGCATCAAGAAGAAGCTCGAAAAGCAGCAGCGCCACAAGGCCTGATCGCCCTGGCGGACGGCGTCATCGGCGTCCGCCGCTCGCCCTTTCCGCCAGGTCCGCCATGTCCAGATCCCTTCGCCTCGTCTTCGCCGGAACCCCGGAATTCGCCGCCGTGCACCTGCAGGCGCTGATCGACGCCGGTTATCCCATCGCCGCCGTCTACACCCAGCCGGATCGCCCCGCCGGGCGTGGCCAGAAACTGGCCATGAGTCCGGTCAAGCAGCTGGCGCTGAGCCACGGCATCCCCGTGCAGCAGCCGCCGACCCTGCGCGATCCCGCCGCCCAGGCCACCCTGGCGGCGCTGGAACCCGATCTGCTGGTGGTGGTGGCCTACGGCCTGATCCTGCCCCAGGTGGTGCTCGACATCCCGCGTCTGGGCTGCATCAACAGCCATGCCTCGCTGCTGCCGCGCTGGCGCGGCGCGGCGCCCATCCAGCGCGCCCTGGAGGCCGGCGATGCCGAGTCCGGGGTCACCGTGATGCGCATGGAAGCCGGTCTGGATACCGGCCCGATGCTGAGCAAGGTGACCACGCCGCTGACCGCCACGGACACCGGAGGCAGCCTGCACGATCGCCTGGCCGCCCTGGGCGCCGCCGCCGTGGTCCAGGCCCTGCCGGGCCTGGCCGCCGGCCGTCTGCCGGGCGAGGTGCAGGACGCCAGCCTGGCCCCCAAC
>NZ_JASCON010000056.1:0-34199 GCF_029959585.1 Pseudomonas sp. PS02302 | reverse complement strand
CGCCCGCGGGCGTGTCCGACCGACAGCAACAGTCAATTTTCAGAGGACGATTGCCATGAGCAAATACAAGGGAATTCTGCTGGCCGGTGGCTCCGGTACCCGTTTGCACCCCATTACCCTGGGCGTGTCCAAGCAGTCGCTGCCGATCTACGACAAACCCATGATCTACTATCCGCTGTCCGTGCTGATGCTGGCCGGTATCCAGGAAGTCCTGATCATCTCGACGCCGGCCGACCTGCCCGGTTTCCAGCGCATGCTCGGCGACGGCAGCCACTTCGGCATGCAGCTGAGCTACGCCGAGCAGCCCAGCCCGGACGGCCTGGCCCAGGCCTTCATCATCGGTCGCGAATTCGTCGGTGATGACAACGTCTGCCTGGTCCTCGGTGACAACATCTTCTACGGTCAGCACTTCAGCGAGACGCTGCTCAAGGCTGCCAGCGTGGATCACGGCGCTACCGTCTTCGGCTACTACGTCGCCGACCCCGAGCGTTTCGGTGTCGTCGAGTTCGACGAGCAGGGCAAGGCCCTGAGCATCGAAGAGAAGCCCAAGAAGCCGAAGTCCAACTATGCCGTCACCGGTCTGTATTTCTACGACAACGACGTGCTGGACATCGCCGCCAACATCAAGCCGTCGCCCCGTGGCGAGCTGGAAATCACCGACGTCAACAACGAGTACCTGCGCCGTGGCTCGCTGAACGTTTCCCTGCTGGGCCGCGGCTTCGCCTGGCTGGATACCGGTACCCACGACGCCCTGCTGGAAGCCGGCCACTTCGTCCAGACCATCGAGAAGCGTCAGGGTCTGAAGGTCGCCTGCCTCGAAGAGATTGCCTTCCAGAAAGGCTGGATCACTTGCGAGCAGATGGCCATGCAGGCCGAAGCCCTGAGCAAGACCGGTTACGGTCAGTACCTCGCGCGGCTGTGCAAGGAGCAGGACTGATGCAGGTCTTCGATACCGCGATCCCGGACGTCAAGCTGATCGAACCCAAGGTCTTCGGTGACGACCGCGGCTTCTTCCTGGAGTCCTTCCAGGCGGAGCGCTATGCCCAGCAGGCGGGGATCACCCTGCCGTTCGTGCAGGACAACCATTCGCGTTCCGCCCAGAACGTGCTGCGTGGTCTGCATTTCCAGCGCAGCAAGCCGCAAGGCAAGCTGGTGCGCGTCGTGCGCGGCGAGGTACTGGATGTGGCCGTCGACATCCGTCGCGGTTCGCCCACCTTCGGTAACGTGGTCGCCGAGATCCTTTCGGAAGACAACAAGCGCCAGCTCTGGATACCGCCGGGCCTGGCCCACGGCTTCGTGGTGCTCTCGGAAACCGCTGATTTTGAATACAAGTGCACAGATTATTACGATCCCTCTGATGAAGGGTCTTTGATCTGGAATGATCCGGATCTGAATATCGACTGGCGGGTAACGGATCCCATCCTGTCCGCCAAAGATGCACAAGGCCTTCGATTGGCGGAGCTGTATAGATGAAGATACTGGTTACCGGAGCTAACGGTCAGGTCGGACGCTGTCTGACCGATCGTCTTCAGCGTTCAGAACTGGCATGGGAGGCCCATGGACGTGCCACTCTGGATATCGCTGACGAAGGCTCGGTAACCAGCCATCTCGAGCGGTTCGCTCCGGACGTCGTGATCAATGCGGCCGCCTACACGGCGGTCGACAAGGCCGAGCAGGAGCCCGAGATCGCCGCCCGTGGCAATATCGAAGGCCCCATGGTTCTTGCCCAGGCCTGCGGCGCCGCCGGCATCGCCCTGCTGCACCTGTCCACCGACTATGTGTTCGACGGCACCGCCACCGAACCCTACCAGGTCGAGGATCCGGTCAGCCCGTCCGGGGTCTACGGCATGACCAAGCTGGAAGGGGAGAACCGCGTGCTCTCCGCCTGTCCGCGCTCGGTGGTGCTGAGAACCGCCTGGGTGTTCAGCGAACACTGCAACAACTTCCTCAAGACCATGCTGCGGCTCGCTGCCGATCGCGACGAACTGCGGGTGGTAAGCGACCAGGTGGGTTGCCCGACCTACGCCGGTCACATCGCCGATGCGCTGTTGCAGATCGCCGTCCAGGCCGAAGCCCAGCCTGAGCAGACGGCCTATGGCCTCTATCACTTCGGCGGCGACAGCGGCCTGAGCTGGTGCGACTTCGCGCGCTACATCATTGATGCCGGCGAGGAGCTGGGCATGCTGGAACGGGCGCCGCTCATCACCGGCATCGCCACGTCCGAATTTCCTACCTTGGCCAAGCGCCCGGCCTATTCCATGCTGGATTCCAGCGCGCTGGAGCAGCACTTCGGCATCCCGCCCAGCGACTGGCGCCAGGGCGTTCGCCAGACCCTGCTGGCGCTCCAGACCGAGCGTGCGCAGGCAGGGTCTCTGGTGAGTTGACCGCCTGACCCTTTGCGTTAAGCTCTCCGGATCAAACAGCGGAACACGGAGGTTCCTCTATGAGATTCGTCTGGATAGTGACGTTGCTGGCCCTGTTCGGTCCCTGGGCCAATGCCTGTGAGCCTGGCACGGGTGCTGCAGCCAAGCCTGCCTCGAATGCCAGCCTGGCACCCCTGAACATCAATGTCGCCGACGTCACCGCGCTGCAACGGCTGCGGGGGATAGGGGCCGTCAAGGCACAGGCGATCGTCGACCACCGCCAGGCCCATGGCGCCTTTGCCTCGGTGGACGAGCTGCTCGAGGTCAAGGGCATCGGCAAGGCCCTGCTGCAGCGCAACCGCGAACTGCTCAGCGTCGACTGATTTTCGGCAAACTTTAACCGTCTCTCTGCGCCTTTTTCTCAAGCCATTGTTTTGGCTGGAATTTTAGGACCTGGCACAGGCATTGCTCTATCTCTGACACGAGTGGGTACGGCGTCAATTTCCCGTGCCAGAGGAGCAGAGCAAATGGTTCAAGGTGTCGAGTTCAATCGGTTGATGCTGGAAATGCGTTCCATGCAGACCGAAGCCATGGCCCGGTCGAAAGCCGTCGTAGCTCCGGCTGCTGGCGCGGAACAGGTCCAGGGTCCGAGCTTCGCCGACATGCTCAGCAAGGCCGTGGGCTCCGTCAACGAGACCCAGCAGACCGCCGGTGAGATGGCCAAGGCCTTCGAGCTGGGACAGGGTGGCGTCGACCTCACTCAAGTCATGATCGCTTCGCAGAAGGCCAGCATCTCCGTGCAGGCCTTGACCCAGGTACGCAACAAGTTCGTTCAGGCGTACCAAGACATCATGCAAATGTCGATTTGAGGACGGTCTAGAAAATGGCTGAAGCTCTCACCAACGCACCCGTCCCGACGACCAAGCCCGAGGCTGAAGACAAGCCCAAGAAGTCGCTGCTGGGTCTCAGCTTTCTCGACAACCTGTCCGACATGCCGCTGCTGCGGCAGATGGGGCTGCTGATCGGCCTGGCCGCCAGCGTCGCCCTGGGCTTTGCCGTGGTGCTCTGGACCCAGCAGCCGGACTACCGGCCGCTGTACACCAGCATGAACGGCCTGGACGCCAATCAGGTCCTGCAGGCCCTGGGCGCGGCCGACATCGGCTACAAGGTCGATCCGAATTCCGGCGCCCTGCTGGTCAAGTCCGATGACCTCGGCCGGGCGCGCATGAAGATGGCCGCGGCCGGCATTACCGCCTCCGATG
The DNA here is from genome assembly GCF_029959585.1 of Pseudomonas sp. PS02302. Taxonomy (NCBI): domain Bacteria; kingdom Pseudomonadati; phylum Pseudomonadota; class Gammaproteobacteria; order Pseudomonadales; family Pseudomonadaceae; genus Pseudomonas; species Pseudomonas sp. PS02302. The sequence continues at coordinate 30,574 of NZ_JASCON010000056.1, read as the reverse complement.
GCAACGTCGGCTTCGAGCTGCTGGACAAGGAGCAGCCGCTGGGCACCAGCCAGTTCATGGAAGCGGCCAACTATCGGCGCAGCCTGGAAGGCGAACTGGCCCGGACCATCTCCAGCCTCAACAACATCAAGGGCGCCCGGGTGCACCTGGCGATCCCGAAGAGTTCGGTGTTCGTCCGTGACGAGCGCAAGCCGAGCGCTTCTGTGCTGGTCGAGATGTATCCCGGCCGTACCCTGGATGCCGGTCAGGTCATGGCCATCATCAATCTGGTCGCCACCAGCGTGCCGGAACTGGACAAGTCCCAGGTCACCATCGTCGACCAGAAGGGCCAGCTGCTGTCCGACCAGCAGAATCTCTCCGAGCTGTCGATCGCCGGCAAGCAGCTGGACTACACCCGCAAGATGGAAGGCTCCCTGACCCAGCGCGTGCAGAACATCATGCAGCCGGTGCTGGGCAGCGGCCGCTTCAAGGCCGAAGTGGCCGCCGATGTGGACTTCAATGCCGTGGAGTCGACCTCCGAGCAGTTCAATCCGGATCAGCCGGCCCTGCGCAGCGAGCAGCAGAACAGCGAGCAGCGTCAGACTTCCGGCGGGGGCGCCCAGGGCGTGCCGGGTGCACTGTCCAACCAGCCGCCCGGTCCGTCCTCGACGCCGGAGAAGGCCGGTGCCCAGGGTGGCGGCGCCAACTACATCGCTCCGGGCCAGCCGCTGCGCGACGCCAACGACCAGTACATCTACGACAGCAAGACCAGCCTGCCGGCGACCCTGCCGTACCCGACCGACAAGCGTGAGCAGAACACCCGTAACTACGAGCTGGACCGCAGCATCAGCTATACCCGTCAGCAGCAGGGCCGTCTGCGTCGGCTTTCCGTCGCCGTGGTACTGGACGATCAGGTCAAGGTCGATGCGGCCGGCAAGGTCAGCCATCAGCCCTGGACCCCCGAAGACCTGGCTCGCTTCACCCGTCTGGTACAGGATGCCGTGGGCTTCGACGCCAGCCGTGGCGACAGCGTAAGCGTGATCAACGCGCCCTTCGCCCCGGTGCAGCAGGAAGAGATCGAGAGCATTCCCTTCTACCAGCAGCCCTGGTTCTGGGGCGTGGTCAAGCAGGCCCTCGGCGTCCTCTTCATCCTGGTGCTAGTCTTTGGGGTGCTGCGTCCGGTGCTGAAGAATCTGTCCGGTGGCAACACCAAGGACGCCGCCGCCCTGGCCGCTGCCGGTGGTGCCGGGGCCCTGGGCGCCGGCGGCCTGGATGGCCTGGCGGACGATCTGGCCGACGACAAGGTGAGCCTGGCCGGTCCGGCGCCGCTTTTGCTGCCGAGCCCGAGCGAGGGCTATGACGCTCAACTGACCGCCATCAAGCAGCTGGTCAACGATGATCCGGGCCGTGTCGCCCAGGTAGTGAAGGATTGGATCAATGGCGACGAATGAAGCGCAACTTTCCAAGGTAGAGAAGGCCGCGATCTTCCTCCTGTCGCTGGGCGAAGCCGATGCCGCGCAGATCCTGCGCCACATGGGGCCCAAGGAGGTGCAGAAGGTCGGTACCGCCATGGCCCAGATGCGCAACGTCAACCGCGAGCAGGTCGAGCGGGTGCTGGGCGACTTCATCGAGGTGGTGGGCGATCAGACCAGTCTGGGCGTGGGCGCCGACGGCTACATCCGCAAGATGCTCACCCAGGCCCTGGGCGAGGACAAGGCCAGCGGCCTGATCGACCGCATCCTGCTGGGCGGCAACACCAGCGGCCTGGACAGTCTGAAATGGATGGAACCACGGGCGGTGGCGGACGTGATCCGTTACGAGCACCCGCAGATCCAGGCCATCGTGGTGGCCTACCTGGATCCCGACCAGGCGGCCGAAGTCCTTGGCCATTTCGATCACAAGGTGCGCCTGGATATCGTCCTGCGCGTCTCCTCGCTGAACACCGTGCAACCGGCGGCGCTCAAGGAGCTGAACCTGATCCTCGAGAAGCAGTTCTCCGGCAGCGCCAGCACCACCCGTACCGCTCTGGGCGGCGTGAAGCGCGCCGCCGACATCATGAACTACCTGGACAGCTCGGTCGAAGGCCCGCTGATGGATGCGATCCGCGATGCGGATCAGGATCTGTCGGGGCAGATCGAGGACCTGATGTTCGTCTTCGACAACCTGTCCGATGTCGACGATCGCGGCATCCAGGCGCTCTTGCGCGAGGTGTCCTCGGATGTGCTGGTGCTGGCGCTCAAGGGCGCCGACGAGGGCATCAAGGAGAAATTCTTCCGCAACATGTCCAAGCGCGCGGCCGAGCTGCTGCGCGACGATCTGGAAGCCAAGGGGCCGGTGCGACTGTCCGAGGTGGAGGGGGCGCAGAAAGAGGTGCTCGCCGTGGCCCGCCGCATGGCCGATGCTGGCGAGATCGTGCTCGGCGGCAAGGGTGGCGAGGAAATGGTTTGACGGCTTGCCGGGATTGGCCTGTGCTTTGCTAAGGTCTGGTCAGTAGCGGTTTTCTGACGGACAGGTAATGAGCAAAGAAGCGGCGAGCGAACTGATCAGGGCGCGGGATCTGGAAGCCTTCGACGTCTGGCGACTGCCAGCCTTCGACAGCTTCGACGCGCCTGCAGAGATCCCTGTGCCCGCGGCAGCCGAGCACCAGCCCGAGCCCCAGCCGGTGCCCCAGATCGAAGAGGTCCCGGTCGAAGAGGTCCAGCCGATCACCCTCGAAGAGCTGGAGGCGATCCGCCAGGAGGCCTACAACGAGGGTTTCGGCACCGGCGAGCGCGACGGTTACCACGCTGGCCAGCTCAAGGCGCGCCAGGAAGCCGAGGCGGCGCTGACCGCTCGCCTCGCCAGCCTGGAAACCCTGATGAGTCATCTGCTCGATCCCATCGGCGAGCAGGACCAGGCCCTGGAAGCCGGCATGGTGCAGCTGGTCCGGCATATCACCCGCGAGGTCATCCAGCGCGAACTCACGCTAGACTCCAGTCAGTTGGGTCAGGTGGTGCGCACGGCGCTGAAGCTGCTGCCCATGGGTGCCGAGAATATCCGCATCCAGGTCAGCCCCCAGGACTTCGAGCTGATGAAGGCCTTGCGTGACCGCCACGAGGAAAAATGGCGCATCCTTGAGGACGAGACCCTGATGCCTGGCGGTTGCCGGATCGAGACCGAAAGCAGCGTCATCGATGCCAGCATCGAGACCCGCCTGACCCAGGCGCTGACCCAGCTGGCCGAACAGCAGCGCCACCAGGCGACCCAACCCCAGGAAGCCGATCTGCACATCGACATCGAGGATGCCTCCCATGCGTCTTGAGCGTCTGAGTTTCGAACGCCGCCTCAGCGGCTACGATGAAGCCATCCGGGTGGAGCAGCAGCCGGTGATCGAAGGCCGCCTGCTGCGCATGGTCGGTCTGACTCTGGAAGCCGAAGGCCTGCGCGCCGCCGTAGGCAGTCGCTGCCGGCTGATCAATGGCGGGGGCTATCAGCCGGTGGAAGTCGAGGCCGAGGTGATGGGCTTCAACGGCAACAAGACCTTTCTCATGCCGGTGGGCAGTCTGGCCGGCATCGCGCCCGGCGCCCGGGTGGTGCCGGTGCCGGATACCGGCCGCCTGCCGATGGGCATGTCGATGCTGGGGCGGGTGCTGGATGGCCTGGGCAATGCCCTGGACGGCAAGGGCCGCATGCGCGCCGAAGACTGGGTGCCGATGGATGGCCCCACCATCAATCCGCTCAAGCGCGAGCCCATCAGCGAGCCCCTGGACGTCGGCATCCGCAGCATCAACGGTTTGTTGACGGTAGGTCGCGGTCAGCGTCTCGGCCTGTTCGCCGGTACCGGCGTGGGCAAGAGCGTGCTGCTCGGCATGATGACCCGGCTGACCAAGGCCGAGATCATCGTGGTTGGGCTGATCGGCGAGCGGGGTCGCGAGGTGAAGGAGTTCATCGAGCACATTCTGGGCGAGGAGGGCATCAAGCGGGCGGTGGTCGTGGCCTCGCCAGCGGACGATGCGCCCTTGCTGCGCCTGCGCGCGGCCATGTACTGCACCCGCATCGCCGAATATTTTCGCGACAAGGGCAAGAACGTGCTCCTGCTGATGGATTCCCTGACCCGCTATGCCCAGGCGCAGCGGGAGATCGCCCTGGCCATCGGTGAGCCGCCGGCCACCAAGGGCTACCCGCCGTCGGTATTCGCCAAGCTGCCGCGCCTGGTGGAGCGGGCCGGCAACGCAGAAAAAGGTGGGGGTTCGATCACGGCGTTTTATACTGTGCTTTCGGAAGGCGACGACCAGCAGGACCCCATCGCCGACTCGGCGCGTGGTGTGCTGGATGGTCACTTCGTGCTGTCGCGGCGACTGGCCGAGGAAGGGCACTATCCGGCGATCGACATCGAGGCGTCCATCAGCCGGGTCATGCCCCAGGTGGTCAGCCCGGAGCATCTGCGCAACGCCCAGCGCGTCAAGCAGCTCTGGTCGCTCTATCAGCAGGCCAAGGACCTGCTCAGCGTCGGTGCCTATGTGCCCGGCGGGAATGCCGAAACCGATCTGGCGATCGCCCGCTATGCGCCCATGCAGCAGTTCCTGCGCCAGGGCCTGCGCGAAAGCGAATCGCTGGAGCAGAGTTCCGCCAATCTCCAAGCCGTATTGGGAGGCTGATAGATCATGAAAGGCAGAGCCGAGCGTCTGGGTCCGGTGGTGGAGATGAGCGAGCGCGACGAGCGCGACGCCGCCCAGCGCCTGGGACAATGCCAGCAGCAACTGGCCCAGGCCGAGTTCAAGCTGGGTGAATTGCAGCGCTATCGCGAGGATTACCAGCAGCGCCTGGTGGTCAATGGCAGCCGTGGCGTCACCGGGCAGTGGCTGATCGGCTATCAGCGCTTTCTCAGCCAGCTGGAAGAGGCGATCGGCCAGCAGGAGCGCAACGCCCAGTGGCACCGCGACGTAGTGGCCAAGGCACGCACCCAGTGGCAGGAGCGCTATGCCCGCCTCGAAGGCCTGCGCAAGCTGGTCGAGCGCTATCGCCAGGAGCAGCGCCAGGTCGAGGACAAGCGCGAACAGAAACAGATGGACGAATACGCCCAGCGGGCGCGCTCGACCTATATCTAGGCCAGCCCCCGCCTTCGTTCCTTCTTTTGCTCAGTGAGAATGCCGATGTTTTCCTCCCATCTCGATCCGGAAACGCTCGCCGCCCTGCGCGACTGCATGGAGGAGGAGTACGTCGATCTCATCGAAACCTTTCTGCTCGATTGCGAAGAGCGCATCGCCGAACTCAAGCGCAGCGTAATCGGTGGCGATACCGAGCAGGTCCGCCAGCTGGCGCACAGCTTCAAGGGTAGCGCCGGCAACATGGGCGCCGCGCCCCTGGCCCGGCTGTGTCGGGACGTGGAGGAGGGTGCGCGGCGCCGGGCGACCACCGCTGAACTGGCCATGGGGGTTTCCGCCATGGAGCGCGAATTCGCCATTGTCCGCATCCTGTTCAAGGTCGAGCGGCAACGTTACGCGGGCTGACCTCGTCAAAGCGCTGGCGTTTCCAGCTGGCGCGCAACTTGCTAGATACCCGGAAACCCGTCGTTCGGAGCTCTCCATGGCCGTCGTGCCCGATTTTCTTTTGAATACCGCCACCTCTCCAGCCGGCACCGGCCGGGCGGCGGCCAAGACCCCCTCCCAGGATCGCCCGGCAGCCCAGGAGCGGTTCGCCGATGTCTTTGCCCAGGAGCAGCCACGTGAGCCGGTCCGCAGCGAAAAGCCGCGCGACACCAGCGACAGCAAGGCCCCGACCCAGGCGCGCAAGAACGAAGCCGGGCGGGCCCGGGAGGGCGATGACCGAGTGAAGCGCTCCGGCGATGACGACCGCACCGCGGACGCCAAGCCCCAGGCCGACAGCACCGCCAAGAGTGGCGAGGAGTCGGCAGCCGCTGCCGACGATGGCGGCAAGACCTTGCCGGTGGCCCAGGGCGAAGACGCCAAGGCGCCGGTAGCTGCGCTACTGGATCCGCTGTTCATGTTCGGCATGACCGGCCAGTTCCCGCAACCCGTGGCCACGCCTGCACCTGCACCTCAGCTGCCGACCGGGACGGCGGCGGAAGCGGCTGCCACCGCCACCACCCAGGCCCTGGATCCGGCGGCGCTGCTGGGCGCTGCCGTGGCTACCGTAGCCCAGACGACCGCCACGGGGGTGGGGACCGGCGCAACGGCGGCCCCGGCCAAGGCTGGCGAGCAGCAGGCCGCGGACGACGGTCTGGCGCAACTGCTGGGGCAGGTGCCCCAGGCACAGGGTGACGCCGCCAAGGCCGCTACCAACGCCAACAACCTGGCGGCCACGCAGCTGCAAGGCCTGCTGCCGGCTGATGGCGCCCCCGCTCCGGCGGCGGATCAGGCGGCCAGCGCGGCCCTGGCCGCGACCCTGGACAAGGGTGATGGACAGGACGCGGCGGTACCGAGCAAGACCGATGCCTTCGCCGACAAACTCACCGCCCTGTCGCAAGCCCTCAGCACGCCCGCGGCGACAGCTCGCCCGGTCACGGCCACGGTGCCTGGCCAGCCGCTCAGCCCGCAGGCAGGCAACTTCAGCGAGGCAGTGGTCGACAAGGTCATGTGGATGTCCAGCCAGAATCTCAAGACCGCCGACATCCAGATGGAGCCGGCGCAACTGGGCAAGCTGGAGGTGCGGATCGACATGACCCAGGACCAGACCCAGGTCACCTTCGCCAGTCCCCACGCCGACGTGCGCGAGGCGCTGGACAATGGCAGCCAGCGTCTGCGCGAACTCTTCGCCCAGCAGGGCATGAACCTCGCCAACGTCAACGTTTCCGATCAGTCGTCCGGTCAGGCCTGGCAGCAGTCGCAGCAGGGCGGTCAGAGCGATAATTCGCGTCGCGGTAGCCGTGGCGCGGGTGGGAGCGAGGACGAAGCGGTGGCGAATGTCGCGGAAACCCGTGGCGCGGCGACGCTCGCGGCGCGCAGTCTGGTCGACTACTACGCGTGACGGGCCGCCGGCTGCCAGGTGACAGCCTCGGCCGCACCTGCTATATCCCCCTTGTATCAATAGGTTAGCTGCGTCACCCAACAGGGGTGACGCGCAGCACAGGATTCGGTCGAGCACTTATGGCGAAGAAGCAGGCCCCTGCGGCAGAGGGTGCAGCCGCGGAAGGCAAGGGCAAGGGCAAGCTCAAACTCATCATCATCATCGTCGTGGCCCTGCTGCTGGTCATTGGCGCCTCGGTGGGCGCGACCTGGTTCCTGCTCGGCAAGAAGAGCGCCGAGCCCGAACACGCCGCGCCGGCCGCTCCGGCGGCACCCGTGCATCTGGCGGCGGTCTACCAGGCGCTGGTGCCGGCCTTCGTGGTCAACTACAACGCCGATGGTCGCCAGCGCTACATGCAGGTCACGGTGACCCTGATGGGGCGCGACCAGGCGCAGATGGATGCGCTCAAGGCGCAATTGCCGCAGGTCCGCAACCAGCTGGTGATGCTGTTTTCCGGCCAGGACTTCAACAGCCTCCTGACGCCGGTGGGCAAGGAGATGCTGCGTCAGCAGGCCACCAGCAAGGTTCAGGAGCTGGCGAAGAAACTGACCGGCCAGACTGTCATCGAACAGGTATTGTTCACCAATCTCGTCCTGCAATAGGTAACACCATGGCCGTGCAAGATCTGCTCTCTCAGGATGAAATCGATGCCCTGCTGCACGGGGTCGACGATGGCATCGTCGAGACCGAGACCGATGCCGAGCCGGGCACCATCAAGGGCTATGACCTCACCAGCCAGGATCGCATCGTCCGCGGACGGATGCCGACCCTGGAGATGATCAACGAACGCTTCGCCCGCTATACCCGGGTCAGCATGTTCAACCTGCTGCGGCGTTCGGCGGACGTTTCCGTGGGCGGGGTGCAGGTCACCAAGTTCGGCGAGTACATCCACTCGCTGTACGTGCCCACCAGCCTCAACATGGTCAAGATGAAACCCCTGCGCGGCACCGCGCTGTTCATCCTCGATGCGCGGCTGGTGTTCAAGCTGGTGGACAACTTCTTTGGCGGCGACGGTCGTCACGCCAAGATCGAAGGCCGCGAATTCACGCCCACCGAACTGCGCGTGGTGCGCATGGTGCTCGACCAGTGCTTCGTCGACCTCAAGGAAGCCTGGGGTGCCATGCTCGACTGCCAGTTCGAGTACATGAACTCCGAGGTCAACCCGGCGCTGGCCAACATTGTCAGCCCCAGCGAAGTGGTGGTGGTGAGCACCTTCAACATCGAACTGGATGGCGGCGGCGGCGAGCTGCACGTGACCATGCCCTATTCGATGATCGAGCCGATCCGCGAGATGCTCGACGCCGGCTTCCAGTCCGACGTCGATGACCAGGACGAACGCTGGGTCAAGGCCCTGCGCGAGGACCTGCTCGATGTGCGCGTCCCGCTGGAGGCGACGGTTGTCCGGCGCCAACTCAAACTCCGCGATATCCTCAACATGCAGCCCGGCGACGTGATTCCGGTGGAGATGCCGGACGAGATGCTCATGCGAGCCAACGGCATGCCCACCTTCAAGGTCAAGATGGGCGCGCGCAAGGGCAACCTGGCCCTGCAGATTCTCGAACCGGTCAGCCGCAGCCGCTGAGCGACAACCGTTTTCTTGTCCGGGCCGAGGCCCGGCCTAGCACGAGACCCAGACGATGGCAGACAACCCCGAAGAACAAGCCCTGGCGGACGAGTGGGCCGCGGCCCTGGCCGAAGCCGGTGACGCCAGCCAGGACGACATCGACGCTCTGATGGCGCAGGGCACCCAGGTCGAAGCCCCCAAGCCGCCCAAGGCGCCGGTGGAAGAATTTGGTCAGAGCAGTGGGGGTTTGGCAGTGACTGGCATGGAAGGTCCCAACCTGGATGTGATCCTGGACATCCCGGTGACCATCTCCATGGAGGTCGGCCACACCGACATCTCCATTCGCAACCTGCTGCAACTCAACCAGGGCTCGGTCATCGAGCTCGACCGTCTGGCTGGCGAGCCGCTGGATGTGCTGGTGAATGGTACGCTGATCGCCCACGGTGAAGTGGTGGTGGTGAACGAGAAGTTCGGGATCCGCCTGACCGACGTTATCAGCCCCACGGAACGTATCAAGAAGCTGCGGTGATCCATGAAGAGTCTGCTCCTGCCGCTGGGTCTCCTGCCCCTGACCGCGCGTGCCGCCGAAGCTACCTCGCCGGGGCTGGACGTGGGGGCTCAGGTCGGTCAGCTGCTGCTCGGCCTGCTGCTGGTGATCGCGCTGATCCTCGGTCTGGCCTGGCTGGTGCGCCGGGTGCAGCAGCAGGGGCCGCGTGGCCAGCAGGTGATCAAGGTGATCTCCACCCAGCACCTGGGTCCGCGCGAGCGACTGGTCCTGGTGCAGGTCGGCCAGGAGCAACTGCTGATCGGCGTCGCCGGCGGCCGGATCACGCCGCTGCACAGCCTGCGCGAGCCGGTGCGCCTTGGCGAGACCGAAGCGCCGGCGCCGGAATTCGCCCAGCGCCTGCTGGAACTCATCAGCCGCGACCCCAAGGCGAAACCATGACCCCTTTGCGTCTACCGGCCGGTCTGGGGCGCACCCTGGGCTGGCTGCTGGGCCTGGCCGTGCTGCTGTTCGCGCCCCTGGCGCTGGCGCAGCAGGCCGGGCAGGCCAATCCGCTGTCGATTCCGGCCATTACCCTGAGTACCAATGGTCAGGGGCAGCAGGAGTATTCGGTCAGCTTGCAGATCCTGCTGATCATGACGGCGCTGAGCTTCATTCCAGCGTTCGTCATGTTGATGACCAGTTTCACCCGCATCGTCATCGTCTTCGCCATCCTGCGCCAGGCGCTGGGCCTTCAGACCACGCCGTCCAACCAGGTGCTGGTGGGCATGGCGCTGTTTCTCTCGCTGTTCATCATGGCGCCGGTGTTCGACCGCATCAACACCACCGCCGTGCAGCCCTATCTGAACGAACAACTCAGCGCCCAGGATGCCATTGCCCGCGCCCAGGTGCCGATGAAGGACTTCATGCTGGGGCAGACCCGGCAATCGGACCTGGACCTGTTCATGCGGCTGTCCAAGCGTACCGACATTCCCAGTGCCGATCAGGCGCCCTTGTCGATCCTGGTGCCGGCCTTCGTCACCTCCGAACTCAAGACCGCCTTCCAGATCGGCTTCATGATCTTCATTCCCTTCCTGGTCATCGACCTGGTGATCGCCAGCGTGCTGATGGCCATGGGCATGATGATGCTGTCGCCGATGATCATCTCCCTGCCGTTCAAGCTGATGCTGTTCGTCCTGGTGGATGGCTGGGCGCTGATCATGGGTACCCTGGCCAGCAGCTTCGGTACCGTCTAGCGGTGCCCCCTTTGCATGGAGAAGCGAAATGACCCCTGAAGTCGCCGTTGATCTGTTTCGCCAGGGCCTCTGGCTCACCGCCTTGCTGGTGGCGGTGCTGGTGGTGCCGAGTCTGGTCGTCGGCCTGATCGTGGCGGTTTTCCAGGCGGCAACGCAGATCAACGAACAGACCCTGAGCTTTCTGCCGCGGCTGATCGTCACCCTGTTGACGCTGATCGTGCTGGGACCCTGGATGGTCAGGCAATTGATGGAGTTCATCCAGACCTCGGTCGCCAACATCCCGCGGCTGATCGGCTAGCCCATGCTCGCCCTCAGCGACGCCCAGATCGGCGGCTGGGTCGGCAGCTTCCTGTTTCCGCTGTTTCGCATCGCCGCGCTGCTGATGACCATGCCCATCATCGGCACCACGCTGGTCCCGGTGCGGGTGCGGATGTATCTGGCGCTGGCCTTGAGCCTGGTGCTGGTGCCGACCCTGCCGCCGATGCCGCAGGTGGACGCCATCAGCGTCCAGGCTTTGCCGCTGATCGTCGAGCAGATCCTCATCGGCGCGGTGATGGGCTTCAGCCTGCAGCTGTTCTTCCACGTCTTCGTGGTGGCCGGGCAGATCATCTCGACCCAGGCGGGCCTGAGCTTCGCGTCCATGATCGACCCGGTCAACGGCGCCTCGGCCCCGGTGATGGGCCAGTTCTTCACCATGCTGGTGACGCTGCTGTTCCTGGCCATGAACGGCCATCTGGTGGTGTTCGAGATCCTCGCGGAAAGCTTCGTCACCCTGCCGGTGGGGGACACCCTGAGCGTCGAGCACTTCTGGCAGGTCGCCGGGCGACTGGGCTGGGTCTTGGGCGCCGGTATCCTGCTGGTGCTGCCCGCCATCACCGCCTTGCTGGTGGTCAACATCGCCTTCGGCATCATGACCCGCGCGGCGCCGCAGCTGAACATCTTTTCCGTCGGCATGCCGCTGATCGTGGTGCTGGGCATGATCATCGTCTGGCTAGGCACCGCCGACATTCTCTCCCACTATGAAAGTCTCGCCACCGAGGCGCTGCAATGGCTGCGCGAACTGGCCCGAGAACGCTAATGGGGTGTCCCAAAAGTTGTCTGCACAATCTTGGCGGCGCTTTTTCGGCCTTAACGGCGTTGCCACTCCTCGCGATGGCCCTGCCATGACGCGTCGCGGCGCCTTGCCTAGGTCAAAAAACACTCGCCAACTCTTGCGCGAACCTCTGAGACACCCCACTAGGAGATACGCCGCATGGCTGAATCCGATGGCGAAGACCGCACAGAAGACCCCACGGAGAAACGCAAGCGTGATTCCCGGGAAGAGGGTCAGCTCCCGCGATCACGCGAACTCGGTACGGTGGCGGTCATGCTCTCGGGGGTCGGCGGTCTGCTGATGTATGGCGCCTTCCTCGGCGGCAAGCTGCTGGAGGTGATGCGCAGCAACTTTTCCCTGCGTCGGGAAGAGGTCATGGACGAGCGCTTCATGGGCACCTTCCTGCTGGCCTCGGGCAAGGCGGCGATGATTGGCATGCTGCCGATGATCGTCCTGGTGGTGATTGCCGCGATCATTGGCCACATCGCCCTGGGCGGCTTTTTGTTTTCCGGCAAGGTGCTGGCGCCCAAGCCGAGCCGGATGAATCCCATGTCCGGCATCGCCCGGATGTTTTCCAAGCATTCCCTGGTGGAGCTGCTCAAGGCGCTGGGCAAGTTCTTCATCATCCTGGGCGTGTCGGTGATGGTGCTGATGAGCGAACGCACGGCGCTGCTGCAGATCGCCAAGCTGCCGACCGAGCAGGCGCTGCTGCACAGCATGCAGGTGGTGGGGCATGCCACCCTGCTGCTGGCCATGGGGCTGCTGATCATCGCCGCGGTGGACGTGCCCTTCCAGATCCTCAGCAATCGCAAGAAGCTGATGATGACCAAGCAGGAGATCAAGGACGAGTACAAGGACAGCGAGGGCAAGCCCGAGGTCAAGGGCAAGATTCGCCAGATGCAGCGGCAGATGGCGCAGCGGCGGATGATGGCCGAGGTACCCAACGCCGATGTGGTCATCACCAACCCGACCCACTTCGCCGTGGCGCTCAAGTACGACGCGGCCAAGGGCGGGGCGCCGGTGCTGGTGGCCAAGGGCAGCGATTTCACCGCGCTGAAGATCCGCGAGATCGCCCAGGAACACCAGGTCTCCCTGCTGGAGTCGCCGGGGCTGGCGCGGGCGGTGTATTTCTCCACTGAAGTGGATCAGGAGATTCCGGCCGGCCTCTATGTGGCCGTGGCCCAGGTTCTGGCCTATGTCTATCAGCTCAGACAGTTCCGCGCCGGACGTGGGCGCAAGCCCAAGCTGTCCGATCTGCCCATCCCGCCGGATCTGCGGCGGGATGAGGAGGGGAAGGCGCCTACTTGATGACGCCGCAGGCGACACGTGCGCCGCCACCGCCCAGTGGCTTGGGCTGGTCGGCGTAGTTGTCGCCACCGGCATGCACCATCAGTGCATGGCCCTTGAGCTCTTCGAGCCGCTTGAGGCGCGGCGCCAGCACCGGCTGGGTAGCCTGGCCGTCGGCGGTCACATAGAGCGCCGGCAATTCGCCCAGGTGGCCGTCGTCCGACCAGGGCGCGCTGTGCTTGCCGGTGTTGCGCGGATCCAGATGGCCGCCCGCAGCGCCACCTGCGGTCAGGGTGCCATTCACCTCGGCCGCGCCGCAGTTGGGCTTGGTATGGACATGGAAGCCATGGATGCCGGGCTCCAGGCCCTTGAGATCGGGCGTGAAGACCAGGCCGTACTTGGAACGGGTCACCTGTACGATGCCGACGCTTTCGCCTACGCCGTCGGTCGTGACCTTGTTCAGCGGGATCGTCAGGGACTCAGCCGCCTGGGCGGTTCCGACCAGACAGGTGGCCAACAGCGTCGCGGTCCAGATTTTCATGGTGATGTTCCTCGGATAGGCGCGCTAGCGCGGGTCCTTAGACAGACTCATGGCTTCCGCTCGCGGTTCAGCCGACGGTTTCGGTGATCTGTAACCCGTCCTGTATTACCCCTGGGAAAACCTTGCTGATTCAAGGTCTTGGACAGTTGGCCCGGAGCTTGCTCAAGCCCCTGCGAACAGTGCGCTGCGTCAACTTTCCGTGACGAAGGCACCGGCAAGCGAGGAATGGGTGTGAAAGTCGACAAATCCATGATGATGGGCAACATGCGCGGTCTGGCTCGCGGCAACCTGGGCGTGCCGCTGGCCGTCCTGGCGATGCTCGCCATGATGACCCTGCCGATGCCGCCGTTCCTGCTGGACGTGCTGTTCACCTTCAACATCGCCCTGTCGATCGTGGTCCTGCTGGTCAGTGTCTACGCGCTGCGGCCGCTGGACTTCGCGGTCTTCCCGACCATCCTGCTGGTGTCGACCCTGCTGCGCCTGGCGCTGAACGTGGCCTCGAGCCGCGTGGTGCTGCTGCACGGCCAGGACGGTCACGACGCCGCGGGCAAGGTCATCCAGGCCTTCGGCGAGGTGGTGGTCGGCGGCAACTACGTGGTCGGTGCGGTGGTGTTCGCCATCCTCATGATCATCAACTTCGTGGTAGTGACCAAGGGTGCCGGCCGTATCTCCGAGGTATCGGCGCGTTTCACCCTGGACGCCATGCCCGGCAAGCAGATGGCCATCGACGCCGACCTGAACGCCGGCATCATCGACCAGACCGAAGCCAAGAAGCGCCGGACCGAAGTGGGCCAGGAAGCCGACTTCTACGGTTCCATGGACGGTGCCAGCAAATTCGTCCGCGGTGACGCCGTCGCCGGTCTGCTGATCCTCTTCATCAACCTTATCGGCGGCATGGCCATCGGCATGGCCCAGCACGGTCTGCCGTTCGGTGAAGCGGCGCGTATCTACGCCCTGCTGACCATCGGTGACGGCCTGGTCGCCCAGGTCCCCTCGCTGCTGCTGTCGGTCGCCGCGGCCATCATGGTGACCCGTGTGTCCTCGGCCGAGGACATGGGCCAGCAGGTCAATCGTCAGATGTTCGCCTCGCCCAAGGCGCTGGCGGTCTCGGCCTTCATCATCATCGCCATGGGCCTGGTCCCGGGCATGCCGCACCTGCCGTTCCTCGGTCTGGGCGGCGGCGCCGCTGCCGGTGCCTGGCTGATCTACAAGCGTCAGCGCCAGGCCAAGCAGACCGCCGAGGTGGAAGCCAAGCAGCAGCAGGACCTGGCGCCCGTACAGCGTCCGGCCGAGGCCAAGGAGCTGGGCTGGGATGACGTCACCCCGGTGGATATGGTCGGTCTGGAAGTCGGCTACCGGTTGATCCCCATGGTCGATCGCAACCAGGGTGGCCAGCTGCTGGCGCGGATCAAGGGCGTGCGCAAGAAGCTGTCCCAGGACCTTGGCTTCCTCATGCCGTCGGTGCACATCCGTGACAACCTGGACCTGCTGCCCAACGCCTATCGTCTGACTTTGATGGGCGTCAGTGTGGCCGAGGCCGAGATCTATCCGGATCGCGAACTGGCCATCAACCCCGGTCAGGTCTACGGCTCCCTCAACGGCGTCGCCGCCAAGGATCCGGCATTCGGTCTGGAGGCCGTCTGGATCGACGTCACCCAACGCGACCAGGCCCAGTCCCTCGGCTACACCGTGGTCGACGCCAGCACCGTGGTCGCCACCCACCTCAACCAGGTGCTCTTCAAGCACGCCCACGAGTTGATCGGTCACGAGGAAGTCCAGCAATTGCTGCAGGTGCTGGCCAAGAGTTCGCCCAAGCTGGCCGAGGAGCTGGTGCCCGGCATCGTTTCCCTGTCGACCCTGCTCAAGATCCTCCAGCAGCTGCTGCAGGAGCAGGTGCCGGTCCGCGATATCCGTACCATCGCCGAAGCCATCGCCAACGTCGGGCCGCGGAGTCAAGATCCCGCCGCCATCGCGGGTGCCGTGCGGGTCGCCCTGTCCCGTGCAATCGTCCAGAACATCGTGGGAATGGAGCCTGAGCTGCCTGTTATCACCCTTGAGCCAAGGTTGGAACAGATGTTGCTAAGTAGTATGCAGAAGGCCGGTCAAGGCGCCGAGGACGGCATGTTCCTCGAGCCTGGCATGGCTGAAAAACTGCAGCGTTCCCTTATCGAGGCAGCGCAGCGTCAGGAAATGATGGGTAAGCCAGTGGTGCTGCTGGTAGCCGGTGCGATCCGCGGGATGATGTCCCGCTTCGCCCGGATGGCAGCACCGAACATGAGTGTTCTGGCCTACCAGGAAATTCCGGACAACAAGCAGGTCACCATCGTCGCTACCGTTGGCCAGAATGGCTGAGGTCTAGATCATGCAAGTCAAACGTTTCTTCGCTGCCGATATGCGTCAAGCCATGAAGCTGGTACGCGACGAGCTGGGCCCGGATGCCGCCATCCTCAGCAACCGCCGGGTCGCCGGCGGGGTCGAGCTGACCGCGGCGCTGGACTACCAGGCTCCGGCACCGGCTGCGCCCAACGCGGAGCTGCAGGCGGAGTTGCGCAAGACCCATGCGAAGATTGCCCAGGCCCATGCCGACCTCAGTATCCGTGCGCCGGGCGTGCCCTCGGCCGCGCCAAAGGACAAGCAGCTGCTGGGCGCCATCAGCGCCGCCGACAGCCGTCGCGAGCCGGTGATCGCCCCGCCGCGTGCCCCTCAGCCCGCCGCCGCTGCTGCGCCTGCCGCCAGTGCCGCGCCGGAAGACCGCCGCGCCCTGGAAGCCATGCGTAGCGAACTCAGTGGCCTACGTGAACTGCTGGAAGTTCAGCTCGGCTCCATGGCCTGGACCCAGGTGCAGTCCACCCGTCCGCAACAGGCCGGCCTCTGGCGCCGTCTGCAGCGCATGGGCCTGCCCGCCGATCTGGCCCGCCACCTGCTCGACAGCGTCGCCAAGATCCAGGACCCGCGCCATGCCTGGCGCATGCTGCTGGCCAATTTCGCCCAGCTGGCCAAGACCACCGACGCCAAGATCCTGGAGGAGGGCGGTGTCGTCGCCTTCGTCGGTCCGGCCGGCATGGGCAAGACCACCACCCTGGCCAAGCTCGCCGCCAACTACGTGCTCAAGTACGGCCCCCAGAGTCTGGCGCTGGTCAGCATGGACAGCTTCCGCATCGGTGCCCAGGAGCAGATCAAAACCCTCGGCCGCATCCTTGACGTGCCGGTCACCCTGGTCGATCCGGGCCAGTCCCTGGCCCAGGCGCTGGCACCTCTGGCGCGCAAGCGCCTGGTATTGATCGACACCGCGGGGATGCCCGCCAATGATCCGGCGCTCAAGGTGCAGCTCGAAGCCCTGGCCAACCGTCAGTTGAAGATTCGCAATTATCTGGTACTGGGTGTCACCAGCCAGAGCCAGGTGCTCAAGGCGGCCTACCATAGCTATCGGCGCTGCGGCCTGAGCGGCTGCGTGCTGACCAAGCTGGACGAAGCCGCCAGTCTCGGCGAAGCCCTCGGCCTGGCTATCAGCCAGCGCCTGCCGGTGGCCTACATCGCCGACGGCCCGCGCATTCCGGACGACCTGCACCCGGCCCGCAGCCACCAGCTGGTGAGCCGTGCGGTGAGCCTGCAGGCTCCCGAGGAGCCGAGCGAAGAAACCATGGCTGGCATGCTTGCCGGCCTGTATCAGAGCAATGCCCGCCGCGCCGGTTAGCGCAGACGAACGGTAGTGGTGCATCGCATGCCTGGGCACGCCAAATGCACTTGGTCTAAAGTGTGACGGATTTCAATCAAAGGTATCAGGCAATGGGTAGCATGCATCCCGTCCAAGTCATAGCGGTCACGGGCGGTAAAGGCGGTGTCGGCAAGACCAACGTGTCGGTCAACCTGGCCTTGGCCCTGGCCGATATCGGGCGGCGCGTCATGCTGCTCGACGCCGACCTGGGCCTCGCCAACATCGACGTTCTGCTCGGCCTGTCGCCCAAGCGCACCCTGGCCGACGTCATCTCCGGCGAGTGCGAGCTGCGCGACGTGCTGCTGCAGGGCCCGGGCGGCATCCGTATCGTCCCGGCGGCCTCGGGCACCCAGGCGATGGTCAATCTGACGCCGGCCCAGCACGCCGGTCTGATCCAGGCCTTCAGCGACATCAGCGAGAACCTCGACGTGCTCATCGTCGATACCGCCGCCGGCATCGGCGACCAGGTGGTCAGCTTCGTTCGCGCCGCCCAGGAAGTCCTGGTAGTGGTGTGCGATGAGCCCACCTCCATTACCGATGCCTACGCCCTGATCAAGCTGCTCAATCGCGACCATGGCGTCACCCGTTTCCGGGTTCTGGCGAACATGGCGCTGACGCCCCAGGAAGGTCGCAATCTCTTTGCTAAGCTGACCAAGGTGACCGACAGATTCCTGGATGTCGCCCTGCAGTATGTGGGCGCCATTCCGTTCGACGAGGCGGTGCGCAAAGCCGTGCAGAAACAGCGCCCCGTGTTCGAAGCCTTTCCGCGTGCCAAGGCCTCGCTGGCCTTCCGTGCGGTAGCTCAGAGAGTCGATGGCTGGCCGTTGCCCGCCAATCCGCGCGGCCATCTCGAGTTCTTTGTCGAGCGCCTTGTGCAACCAGCCATCGGTACCCACGCATGACAGCATCCAGCGGGCTTCGCATGTACAGCAAAACCTCGGAACGTACCCAGCAGGAGCAACTCATCAACCGCTACGCGCCGTTGGTGAAACGCATCGCCTACCACCTCCTGGCGCGTCTGCCGGCCAGCGTGCAGGTCGAGGACCTAATGCAGGCCGGCATGATCGGTCTGCTGGAGGCCTCGCGCAAATATGACGCCGGCAAGGGCGCCAGCTTCGAGACCTACGCCGGCATCCGCATCCGCGGCGCCATGCTCGACGAGGTTCGCAAGGGCGACTGGGCGCCGCGCTCGGTGCACCGCAACACGCGCATGGTCACCGACGCCATTCGCGCGGTGGAAGCGCGCACGGGTCGCGACGCTAAAGATTCCGAAGTCGCGGCCGAACTTAAATTGAGTCTGGATGAGTACTACGGCATCCTTGGCGACACCATGGGGAGTCGCCTGTTCAGTTTCGACGACCTCATGGAGGGTGGTGAGCATGGGCTCGAGGAGAGTGGTTCGCATGAACTCGAACCCGGTCGCGGTCTGGAAGACGAGCGCTTCCGCAAGGCCCTGGCCGACGCCATCGCCAATCTTCCGGAGCGTGAACGTCTGGTGCTCTCGCTGTATTACGACGAGGAACTCAACCTCAAGGAAATCGGCGAGGTGCTGGGCGTGAGCGAGTCACGCGTCTGCCAACTTCACAGTCAATGCGCGGCACGCCTGCGGGCGCGGCTGGCGGAATGGCGTTCGCGTTAACCGGCTGGTACTCAGGCTACTACGATTGCTTAGGCGCGCCCTGCGGCGTGTGTGCGGATTAGGACGGAGGTCGACTTGGACAAGAACATGAAAATCCTCATCGTGGACGATTTTTCCACGATGAGACGCATCATCAAGAATTTGCTGCGCGATCTGGGATTCACCAATACCGCCGAAGCAGACGACGGCAATACCGCTCTGCCGATGTTGCAGAGCGGCAACTTCGATTTTCTCGTCACCGACTGGAACATGCCCGGCATGACCGGCATCGACCTGCTGCGCCAGGTACGCGCCGATGCGCGCCTGAAGACCCTGCCGGTGCTGATGGTGACCGCCGAGGCCAAGCGTGAGCAGATCATCGAAGCCGCTCAGGCCGGCGTGAACGGCTATGTGGTCAAGCCTTTCACCGCCCAGGTGCTGAAAGAAAAGATCGACAAGATCTTCGAGCGGGTGAACGGCTGAAGAAAGCCGCGGGGACGTTATGGATCAGCTTGGCACCAACAGCTTCAGCGACTTCGAGTCGAATCTAAAACAGCACGCCCAGGAGCTGGTGAAATGCCTGGAAAGTGGCGATTTCACCCAGGCCGTGCATGTCATCAATGAACTCAACCAGTTGCGTGACCGGGGTCTCTACCAGGAAGTCGGCAAGCTGACCCGCGAGTTGCACAACGCCATCGTCAACTTCGAGATCGATCCGCGCGGCATGGCCGGCGAAGAGGTTTCCCAGATCAGCGATGCCACCGATCGTCTCTCCTACGTGGTGAAGATGACCGAGAATGCCGCCAACCGGACCATGGATCTGGTGGAGGAGAGCGCCCCGCTGGTAGGCAACTTCGGTGACGAAGCCCGGGCCGTGCATACCGACTGGAAGAAGTTCATGCGCCGGGAAATGGGCGCGGACGAATTCCGCGAACTGGCCAAGCGCGTCGATGCCTTCCTCAGCCACAGCGAGAGCAGCGCCGAACAACTGTCCACCAAGCTCAACGACATTCTGCTGGCGCAGGACTACCAGGACCTTACCGGTCAGGTGATCAAGCGCGTGGTCAATCTCGTCGGGCAGATCGAGAAAGACCTCGTCAAGCTGGTGATGATGGCCAGCCAGGTCGATCGCTATACCGGCTTCAGTCACGATCACAGCGCGCTGATCGAACAGAATCGAAAAGAAAAGACGATGAAGGGTGAAGGTCCGCAGATTCATGCCGATAAGCGTGAAGACGTTGTGGCCGCTCAGGTCGACGTCGACGATCTTCTATCCAGTCTGGGCTTCTGACCCAGACCCTCTTGGGGAGTGCAGGAATGAGCTTCGACGCCGATGAAGAGATCCTCCAGGATTTCCTGGTAGAGGCCGGCGAGATTCTCGAACAGTTGTCGGAACAATTGGTCGAGCTGGAAAGCCGCCCGGATGACATGGATCTGCTGAACGCCATCTTTCGTGGCTTCCATACCGTAAAGGGCGGTGCCGGTTTCCTGCAGCTCCATACCCTGGTCGAGTGCTGTCATATCGCGGAAAACGTTTTCGACATCCTGCGCAAGGGCGAACGCCGCGTGGATGCCGAACTGATGGATGTGGTGCTGCAGGCACTGGATTCCGTCAACGAGATGTTTGGTCAGGTCCGGGAACGCGAAGAGCCGACCCCGGCCTCGCCCGAGTTGCTGGCGGCGCTGGCTCGCCTGGCCGACCCGGCCGGGAGCGCACCAGCACCGGTAGCGGCCGCGCCCGTGGCTGCCACTCCGGTGGCCGCGGCACCGGCGCCCGTCGCTGCTGCTGCAGCGGCCGAGCCGGAATTGAGCGATGCTGATTTCCAGAATCTGCTCGATGCCCTGGGCAGCGAGCCGGGCGCGGCAGCTGCCACTCCGGCAGCCGCCGGTGGCGACGACATCACCGATGACGAATTCGAAGCCCTGCTCGATCAGTTGCACGGCAAGGGCAGGTTCCAGGAAGCGCCGGTCGCTGCCGCAGCGCCTGCTGCTGTTGCCGCGAGCGGTGATGAGATCACCGACGACGAATTCGAGGCCCTGCTGGACGAATTGCACGGCAAGGGCAAGTTCGTCGCGAACGAGGCCGCGGCACCGGCCGCAGCAGCCCCGGCTGTAGCGGCTTCAGCAGCGGCGAGCGGTGACGAGATCACCGACGACGAATTCGAATCCCTGCTCGACGAATTGCACGGCAAGGGCAGATTCAGTGGTCCTGCGGCCGCTGCTGACGCTGTAGCCGCTCCTGCTGCTGCTGTTGCGCCGGCACCGGTCGCCGCGCCTCAGCCTGCACCCGCGCCTAAACCGGCTCCGGTTGCCGAGGTCGCGGTGCCCAAGCCAGCAGCGGCAGCGCCCGCCGAACGTCCCACCAGTGAGGCGGAGACCACCGTACGGGTCGATACCGCACGGCTGGACGAGATCATGAACATGGTCGGCGAGCTGGTACTGGTGCGTAACCGCCTGGTGCGTCTGGGCCTGAACAGCGGCGACGAGGCCATGGCCAAGGCCGTATCCAATCTCGACGTGGTCACCGCCGATCTGCAGACCTCGGTGATGAAGACCCGGATGCAGCCGATCAAGAAGGTCTTCGGCCGCTTCCCGCGCCTGGTCCGCGATCTGGCGCGCAGCCTGAAGAAAGAGATCAACCTGGAGCTGGTCGGCGAAGAAACCGACCTGGACAAGAACCTGGTCGAGGCCCTGGCCGATCCGCTGGTGCACTTGGTGCGCAACGCGGTCGACCACGGCATCGAAGGGCCAGCCGAGCGTGAAGAGAACGGCAAGTCCCGCGCGGGGCGTGTAGTGCTCTCCGCCGAGCAGGAAGGCGACCATATCCTCCTGTCGATCTCCGATGACGGCAAGGGCATGGACGCGGATCTGCTGCGCAACAAGGCCGTGGAAAAGGGCCTGCTCGACCGCGACGCGGCTGATCGCCTGACCGAGACCGAGTGCTTCAATCTGATCTTCGCCCCGGGTTTCTCCACCAAGGCCGAGATCTCCGACATCTCCGGTCGTGGCGTGGGCATGGACGTGGTCAAGACCAAGATCAGCCAGCTCAACGGCACCCTGAATGTCTACTCGACCAAGGGCCAGGGCTCCAAGATCGTCATCAAGGTGCCCCTGACGCTGGCGATCATGCCGACGCTGATGGTGATGCTGGGCAACCAGGCCTTCGCCTTCCCGCTGGTCAACGTCAACGAGATCTTCCACCTCGACCTGTCCCGCACCAACGTGGTGGACGGCCAGGAAGTGGTGGTGGTACGCGACAAGGCGCTGCCGCTGTTCTACCTCAAGCGCTGGCTGGTGCCAAATGCGGCCCATGTCGAGCAGGGGGAAGGGCATGTGGTGATCCTCTCGGTGGGTACCCAGCGCATCGGCTTCGTGGTCGATCAGCTGGTGGGCCAGGAAGAGGTGGTCATCAAGCCACTCGGCAAGATGCTGCAGGGAACGCCCGGCATGTCCGGAGCGACCATCACCGGCGACGGGCGCATCGCGCTCATCCTCGATGTGCCGAGCATGCTCAAGCGCTACGCCCGCCGCGGGCTCTGAGTCGGCCAGGTACGAGCGGCGTCGGGCCCTGGGCCCGGCGCCATCGGGTGGCCTGCGCCGCCCCAGTTAGGAGTTTCAACGTATGCCGGTAAAAGTACTGGTGGTGGACGATTCCGGCTTCTTCCGGCGTCGGCTCAAGGAAATCCTGGCGGCCGATCCCAACATCTCGGTGGTGGGCACGGCCAGTAACGGGCGCGAAGGGGTCGACCAGGCCCTGGCGCTGCGGCCCGATGTCATCACCATGGACTACGAGATGCCGATGATGGACGGCATCACCGCGGTCCGCCACATCATGCAGAAGTGCCCTACCCCGGTGCTGATGTTCTCCTCGCTCACCCATGAAGGCGCCCGGGTCACCCTGGATGCTCTGGATGCTGGCGCGGTCGACTTCCTGCCGAAGAATTTCGAGGACATCTCACGCAATCCCGCCAGTGTGCAAAAGCTGCTGTGCGAGAAGATCCACCATATTGCCCGTTCCAACCGGCGCTTCGCCGTGGCCCCCAGCGTCGCGCCGGCTGCGCCCGCGAGTGCCTCGACCGCGCCGGCCACTGCTCGCCCGGCGGCGCGTCCGGTGGCGCCCAGCAGCGCTCCTGCCAGCCATGCAGCCACGGCTCCGGCTTCGCCGCCGCCCAAGCGCAAGCATTATCGCCTGGTGGCCATCGGCACCTCCACCGGCGGCCCGGTGGCTCTGCAGCGGGTGCTTACCCAGCTGCCAGCCAATTTCCCGGCACCGCTGGTGCTGATCCAGCACATGCCGGCGGCCTTCACCAAGGCCTTCGCCGAGCGCCTGGACAAGCTCTGCCGCATCAGCGTCAAGGAAGCCGAGGATGGCGATCAGTTGCGTCCGGGCCTGGCTCTGCTGGCACCCGGTGGCAAGCAGATGATGGTGGACGGCCGCGGCACGGTGAAGATCCTGCCCGGCGACGAGCGCCTCAACTACAAACCCTGCGTCGACGTGACCTTTGGCTCCGCGGCCAAGGCCTATGCCGATAAGGTGCTGGCGGTCGTCCTGACCGGCATGGGCGCCGACGGCCGCGAAGGCGCGCGGATGCTCAAGCAGGTCGGCAGCCAGGTGTGGGCCCAGGACGAAGCGAGCTGCGTCATCTACGGCATGCCCATGGCCATCGCCAAGGCCAATCTGGCCGACGCCGTCTATGGCCTGGACGACATCGGCAGACACCTGACCGAGGCCTGTTCGTGACGGCAGGCGTTCACTGGCCAGAAGGGCATTGAGCGTGGATGTTCTCAGCCTCATCGGCATCCTGCTGGCCTTTACCGCCATCATGGGTGGCAACCTGCTGGAGGGCGGTTCCTTTACCGCCCTGGCCAACGCGCCGGCAGCGCTGATCGTGGTCGGCGGCACCCTGGGCGCCGTCCTGCTGCAGACCCGCCTGCCGGTGCTGCGCCGGGCCCTGACCATGCTGGCCTGGGTGTTCGTGCCGCCGCGGCTGGATCTCGCCGGCGGTATCCGCAAGGTGGTCAACTGGAGCAACGTCGCGCGCAAGGAAGGCCTGCTGGGTCTCGAACCCCTGGTCGCCCGCGAAGCCGATCCCTATGCCGCCAAGGGCCTGCAGCTGCTGGTCGATGGCACCGAACCCGAGGCCCTGCGCAGCATTCTCGAAGTGGATCTCTACGGCCAGGAAGATCGCGACATCGCCGCCGCCAAGGTCTATGAGGCCATGGGTGGCTATGCACCCACGGTCGGGATCATCGGCGCGGTGATGGGCCTGATCCATGTCATGCAGAATCTCGCCGATCCGTCCCAGCTGGGCAGCGGCATCGCCGTGGCCTTCGTCGCCACCATCTATGGTGTCGGCTTCGCCAACCTGCTGCTGCTGCCGGTCGGCAACAAGCTAAAGGCGCTGGCCCAGCAACAGTCGCGCTACCGGGAAATGCTGCTGGAAGGGCTGATGTCCATCGGCGAGGGTGAGAATCCCCGCTCCATCGAAATGAAGCTGCAAGGTTTTCTGGACTAGGAGGACGCCGCATGCCTCGTCGCCGCCGCCGTCCCGAAGAACACGAGAACCACGAGCGCTGGCTGGTCTCCTACGCGGACTTCATCACCCTGCTGTTCGCCTTCTTCGTGGTGATGTATTCCATCTCTTCCTTGAACGAAAGCAAGTACAAGGTGCTTTCGGACAGCCTGTCGGGCATCTTCAGCCAGCCGGAGCGTTCGCTCAAACCCATTCCCCTCGGCAATCAGCGTCCCGCGGGCGTGACACCGACGGTGATGGACGCCAGTGCCGCTCAGCCGGCCAGGGGCACCCCCAGCGACCCGCTGCAGCAGATCGCCGACAGCGTGCGCGCCACCTTCGGCGATCTCATCGCCGGTGACCAGCTGAACATCAAGGCCAGTGAGATGTGGCTGGAGATCGAACTCAGCTCCAATCTGCTGTTCGCCAGCGGCGACTCCCTGCCGAGCAATCCCGCCTTCGGCCTGATGGAGACGGTGGCCAAGATTCTGGCGCCGTTCAAGAATCCGATCCAGGTACAGGGCTATACGGACGACCGCCCCATCAGCACGGCGCTGTATCCCACCAACTGGGAGCTGTCCGCGGCGCGGGCGGCCAGTATCGTGCGGCTGCTGATCGGCAACGGCATCGCGCCGCAGCGCCTGGCCGTGGTGGGCTATGGCGCCTATCAGCCGGTGGTCGACAACACCAGCGACGTCAATCGCGCCCGCAATCGGCGCGTGGTCCTGCTGATCTCTCGCAATCTCGACCTGTTCCGGCCACAGAGCACCTTGCAAAATCCGTCGACTGGCACACAATCTGCAGCATCGCCTGGAGAACCGGCGCCCGGGGTGGCGCCTGTCAAATCTTCGTCGTCGGCCACCAAGCCGGCACCTTGACCCGGCTGGTCGTGTCGTCGGGAGGAAGTCTGCACATGAGAGTCTGGGCTGTCGCCAATCAGAAGGGTGGGGTGGGCAAGACCACCACCACCGTTGCCCTCGCCGGGTTGCTCGGCGATGAGGGCAAGCGCGTCCTGCTGGTGGATCTCGATCCCCACGGCTCCCTGACGAGCTATTTCGGTCAGGATCCGGACAGCCTCGAACACAGCGCGTTCGATCTGTTCCAGCACGGTGGCCAGGTTCCGGAAGGCCTGCCGAAGCGGCTGCTGTTGCCTACCAGCCATCCGCAGCTGTCGATGCTGCCGTCCAGTACCGCGCTGGCCACCCTGGAGCGTCAGTCGCCTGGCCAGAGCGGTTTGGGCCTGGTGATCTCCAAGAGCCTGGCACAGTTGTGGAACGACTTCGATCATGTGCTGATCGACAGTCCGCCGTTGCTTGGCGTGCTGATGGTCAATGCCCTGGCGGCCAGTCAGCACCTGGTGATTCCGACCCAGACCGAATTCCTCGCGCTCAAGGGGCTCGAGCGCATGGTCAATACCCTGACCATGATCAACCGCTCGCGCAAGCAGGCGCTGCCCTACACCATAGTGCCGACCCTGTTCGACCGCCGTACCCAGGCCTCCATAGGTACGCTCAAGGTGCTGCGCAGCACCTATCCGGCGCAGCTGTGGCAGGCCTTCATTCCCATCGATACGCGGCTGCGCGACGCCAGTCGTTCCGGGCAAGTGCCGTCGCGCCACGAGGTGAACAGTCGCGGCGTCATCGCCTACCGGGCGTTGCTGCGGCATCTGCTCGATGGGGCGCCCAGCAGCCAGGTCGCCTGATTCAAGTTTTCCACCCCGCCGGCCGATAGGCTGGACAACTCACCCACGTAGATCGCCATGAGCCAACCGACGTCCCTCGACAATCGTCCTCAGCGTGTCCTCCAAGGCTATCTCGATGCCCTGTTGCTGGACGCGTTCCTGGAACTGCCGACCGCCGAAGCCGCGCCGGTCGTGGCGCCCGCGGTGGCACCGGCGGCGACGATCGCCAGCGTGAGCGAAGACGAATTCGCCGCCGCGGTGCGCGAGGAGCTCGAACGGGACGCCGCGCGGCAACCCCGGGTCGTGCCGCTGGCCGCCCGTCGTGCCGGCGTCGCCCTGGCCGAACGCGCCCCGCCCGAGGGGCTGCAGTCGGCGCTCCCGGCGCCGTTGCCGCCCGAGACCGATATCGAGCTGGACTGGCGCGTCCCCGAACTGGCCCCCGCTACCGAGCCGGCGCGTCCGGTGGTGGAGGGCATTGCCCTCGGTACCCCGGCGGTGCAGCCCACCGCCGCGGCTGGCGTACCGCCCAGCGCCGTGCACCTGGAAGGTCGCCCCGAGTGGGGCGAAGAACCCTTCGAATGCCTGCTGTTCGACGTGGCCGGCCTGACCCTGGCGGCGCCCCTGGTGTGCCTGGGCTCCATCTACCCACTCACCGACGAAGAGTTGACGCCGCTGTTCGGTCAGCCAGACTGGTTCCTGGGCCTGCTACCCTGCCAGGCAGGCAACCTGCGCGTGCTCGACGCGGCGCGTTGGGTAATGCCCGAGCGCTACCGCGACGACTATCGCGAAGGCCTGAAATTCGTTATATCGCTGCAAGGCCTGGACTGGGGCCTGGCCGTGCATGGCGTCAGCCATTCGGTACGGCTGGACCCCGCCGAGGTCAAATGGCGGAATCAACGCGCTACCCGGCCGTGGTTGGCCGGTACGGTGATCGATCAGATGTGTGCGCTGCTGGATGTGGCGGCGCTCGCTGAACAGGTGGTGGGTGGCCGTCGCTAGGGCTGTCCGCTGCAACTAACCGGCGGGTTCGCCCGCTTCGCCGCACGTGCGGTATTTGACGAGGCTAGGGAACATGAAAAAAACGTCCGCACAGGGTTCCGAAGATCCGGTCCTGCAATGGGTCACCTTCCGCCTGGATAACGAGACCTACGGCATCAACGTGATGCAGGTCCAGGAAGTCCTGCGCTACACCGAAATCGCTCCGGTCCCGGGTGCGCCGAGCTACGTGCTGGGCATCATCAACCTGCGCGGCAACGTGGTGACGGTGATCGACACCCGTCAACGCTTCGGTCTGCTGCCTACCGAGGTCACCGACAACACCCGTATCGTCATCATCGAGGCCGACAAGCAGGTCGTCGGCATCCTGGTCGACAGCGTGGCCGAGGTGGTCTATCTGCGGCAGTCGGAGATCGAAACCGCACCGAACGTCGGCAATGACGAGTCCGCCAAGTTCATCCAGGGCGTGTGCAACAAGAACGGCGAGCTGCTGATCCTGGTCGAGCTCGACAAGCTGATGACCGAAGAAGAGTGGTCGGAGCTGGAAAGCATCTGATGCTCGTCGGGCTGATCCTGCTCAGCGTTGCCCTGGGGCTGGCCTGTGCCGGCCTTGGCGGTTGCTGCTGGTTGCTCTGGCAGCGCCAGCAGCAACAGGCGGCCAAGCTGGCCGAGCGGGAGACCCTGGTCGACAAGCGCATGCAGATCCTGCTCAAACGCCTGGAAACCTACCAGGCCGGGCAGGTACGCATGGGAGAGCAGGTGCAGGGGCTGGCCCAGGTGGTGGCACCCTTGCCCGATCGCCTGACCCAGATCGAGCAGAGCGATCCCACCAGTCTGTCATTTTCCCAGGCGGCGCGTCTGGTGGGGCTAGGCGCCAGCGCCGACGATCTCACCCAGGCCTGCGGCCTGTCCCAGGCCGAAGCCGAGCTGGTGGCGCGGCTGCATCGCCAGCGCCAGCAGCGTTCCGGCTGATCAGGCCGGCGCAGGATCGCAGTCTCAGCTGACGATCCAGTGGTACAGCGCGATCACCACCAGTACCGCCAGCACCGGCTTGGCGATGCGGTAGGCCTTGGGATGGCGCCGCTTGAATTTCTTCACGCCACCCCCGATGCGATCCCCGAATCTCTTGCTGAAGGCATAGGCCTGGTTGATGCCGCCGACGCGTTCCCCTTCGACGTTCTGTGGCGCCGTGGCGCTGCCGAGGAAACGGCTGACCGCCTGATTGACGCGGGTCAGCAGACGGCTGCGCAGCGGACGCTCGACATCGCAGAAGAGGATCACCCGGGTCTGGTCGGTCTCGTTCTTGACCCAGTGCACGTAGGTCTCGTCGAACATCACGTCTTCGCCGTCGCGCCAGGCATAGGGCTGGCCATCGACATAGATGCGGCAGGCGTCCGAGTTCGGCGTGGCCAGGCCCAGGTGGTAGCGCAGCGAGCCGCCGAAGGGATCGCGATGGGGATTCAGATGGCTTCCACCCGGCAGCAGGGCGAACATGGCGCCCTTGACGTTGGGGATCTGCCGCACCAGTTCGACGGTTCGCGGGCAGAGCGTCTGGGCGGAAGGCAGCGGCTCGCCGTACCAGGTCAGGTAGAAACGCTTCCAGCCCTTCTTGAAGAAGGAACCGAAGCCGGCGTCATTGTCCTTTTCCGCGGCGCGGATATAGCCCTCGTCGAACAACCGCAGAGCTTCGACGCGAATCTCCTGCCAGTTGTCCTTGAGCACGTCCAGCTCGGGAAAGCGACTGCGATCCAGATAGGGCTTGGACGGCACGCTGGAGAACAGGTACATCAGGGCGTTGTAGGGAGCGAACACCGCGGAGTGGTTGACCAGCTGGCGCAGAAACGGCAGCCGAGCACGTCCGCGAAGGTGGACGAAGAGCACGCTGGCGACGAAGAGCAGGACGATCGCGAAGGTAATCATGGGCGAATTGTGATCGGCAGCGCCCGAACCAGGGGCGGATAGGTAATGACCGCATTATTTCACCCCAGAGAAAGGCTTGCACTCGCTTCGTCGGCTGCGCAGGATGGACACCCTGGCGCGTGGCCGCTTTCGAGTCGCGCCCCCTTGGATGATCTAGACGAGTCGTATCGATGAGCATGTCCCTACGCGACCAGCTGCTGAAAGCCGGATTGGTCAATGAAAAGCAGGCCAAGCAGGCCGTCAAGCAGAAGCAGAAGCAGACCCGCATGGAGCAGCGCGGGCAGACGGAAAAGGACCGCTCCCAGGAGCTGGCCGTCCAGCAGGCCCAGGCGGAGAAGCTGGCCAAGGACCAGGAGCTCAATCGCGCTCAGGAAGACAAGAAGAAGCGCAAGGCCGAGCAGGCACAGATCAAGCAGCTGATCGAGACCAGCCGCCTGCCCAAGCTGAGCACCGAGGACTACTACAACTTCGTCGACGACAAGAAGGTCAAGCGCCTGTCGGTCAACGTCATGATGAGAGACAAGCTCAGCAAGGGCAGCCTGGCCATCGTGCGCTACGAAGGCCGCTACGAGGTGGTGCCCCGAGCTACCGCCGAGCGTATTCAGGAGCGCGATCCCAAGCGGGTGGTGCTGCTCAATGTGCAGAGCGGCGAGCCGGATCCGGACGATCCCTATGCCGCCTATCAGGTGCCGGATGACCTGATGTGGTGAATGGCCAGGTCAGGCGGTCTGCCTGACCAGCATGTAGATGCGGTAGACGGCGATGCTGGGGATCAGCTGCAGGAAACCCGAAAGGGTCTGCAGTGCGATCTCCGCTACCGCGGCCTCGGCGAAATGCTTGGTGATCCAGGCGTCGAGCAGCCAGGCCGGCAGGACCGTGGCCAGGATGCACGCAAGCAGGGTGAAGAAGTGCCCGCGGCTCAGCCGGAAGCTGCCACGCAGGGCGTCCAGCGGCGCCCGTCCCTCCAGCACCAGCAGATTCTCGGCGAAGGCCAGCTTGGCCATGATCAGAAAGCCCGGCACGATCAACAGCGAGAAGCCCAGCATCACCAGCCCCGAGGTCAAGGCCGCGAGGATGGCGAAGCGCGGCCAGAGCAGCAGTGCGGCGCCCCAGACGCCGCTCAGGCGCGGGGTATTGCCCTGAGTGCGTGCCTCCAGAAAAATCAGCAGGGCGGCGGTGTACAGCGGATAGCAGAGCAGGCTTACCAGCATGTCCCACAGGCCGCCGCTGGCGCCGAAGCGTTCCAGCACCTGATAGCGCAGCAGGGCTTCGAGCAGCAGCCAGGGCAGGGTGAGGACGGCCAGGGGCCGCAGATTGCGGGCAAAGAAAGACAACGAGTCGCGCAGGATATCGACAGGGTTCATGCAGCTCTTCCAGACGTTCAGGAGGGCAGTCTAGCAGGGCGACCCGTTCGTCCGCAGACGTTCGAGCATGGCCGCGCTGGAGGTGACGGTGGCGTATTCGCCGTGCAGATTGGCCATGGCCATCGCATGGACCTCCTCGGCGCTGCGCGGCCGACCGGCGAAGTCGGGCTTGGCGAAGGTGTAGCAGGCGTCTTCGGCGACCCAGGTGGTGAAATCCAGATTGCCGGCGCTACGTGCGGTGGCTTCCACCGAGTTCTCGCTGGCCACGCCGCAGATCAGCAGCGAGGCTATGCCGCGCTGATGCAGCCAGCGCTCCAGGCCACTGTTGGCGAAGGCGTCGGGGACCTGCTTGTCGAACACCGTCTCGCCAGGCAGCGGCGCCAGCGCCGGCTGGAACTGCACGCCCGGCTGTCCCGGCCAGAATACCGAGGTCGGACTGCGCGACAGGTGCCTGACGTGCAGCAAGGGCGCCCCGGCCTGGCGCCAGGCCGCCAGCAGGTCGCCCAAGCGCAACTCGGCGTCCAGGTGGTTGCGTGGGCCCAGGTGGGGCGCGCGGAT